>CAXTDP010000567.1:0-4184 GCA_964242295.1 uncultured Acetobacteraceae bacterium
GGCTACACCTACGACTTCGGCGACAACTGGGAACACACGGTCACAATCGAGAAGATCCAGCCGGCCGCCAACGGGACTTGCTATCCGGCCTGCGTCGCTGGAAAGCGCCACTGCCCGCCCGAGGACTGCGGCGGCTCATGGGGCTACCAGCATCTCATCGCTGTTCTCGCCGACCCCGGGCACCCCGAATATGCCGAGCAGGTCGAGTGGGTGGACGATGACTTCGATCCAGATGCATTCGCTATCGAAACCGCCAATGCCATGCTCGCCGTCAGGTTCAAGCGAACATGACGCTCGCCGATAACGTCCTTGGGAAAGAGGTGAGCAATTACCTTGCTGACTGGAATTAGTGGCCAGCAGATCACAATCGAAGGCCCAGAATCCTTGGTGTCGGGTAACTCATTAGATGGCTGGATGATGATCCTTCCAGGACGATCTATCTGAAAGAGGCTGGTGGATGATCAGATCGATACCTGATGTTTCGATAACACTGTGTCTCCTTTTCCAGCACCGCCTGCGCCCGCTCCGCCAAATCCACCAGCGTCAAAGCGCGGGATCGGCTTCGCTGGGCACCTCGAAGAACCCCTGCGTGCGGACGCCGGCCGCCAGCCCTGCCAGGGCCGCCGCAGCCACCAGCGCGGGCGGGTTCCCGCTGCCGTCCTGCTGCATCGGCAAGCCGTATCCAGACTGCCAGTGCGTCTGGCTCCTGCCCTGCAGCGTGGACGGCGGCTTCCCGACTAATAGTAGCGCGGGCCTCAAGGTCCGTGTTCTCGTTGGCGTAGCAGCTGCGCCAGGCAGTCAGGATGTAGGCCGACAGGTTGCCGATCTGCTGGCGAAGGATAGGTGTCGTGAGGGTGTCAGGTGGGATCATGGGCTAGGTGGTCCTCAACTTGAGAAACGTCGGAGTAGTTGGGGGTCCGGTGGCAGCGGCCTCCCCACTCAAAAATGCTAGGCGCAATCACATTCGCGGAACGGCCCTGGCCGGGCATGAACTGGCCCCGGTAGAACACCGGCACGTGGACGCCGGGGTAGGACACAACATGGCACAGGGCACCAGCCGTTCGGGTTTCATGTCGGGGGTGCGCCAGGCGGTGCTGATGCCATTCTGGGCAGCGCAACTGCTGACGGGCGCCAAGTCGTTCATGGACAATCCTCTGATCGGCAGCCCCCGCCTAAACGGGCGCGGCCTGCACGAGGGCCGGGTGGCGTTGGCCGCGCGCATGGCGGAGCGCCGCCGTGCACGCCTGGCGGCGGCGGTGCTGGATGCCGACCGCGCTGCGTTCGACCAGGACGGCTTCGTGGTCAAGCCGGGGTTCCTGCCGACGGCGGAGTTCTCGGCCTTGCGCGAGCAGGTGCAGGGCTACCGCGGCCCGATGCGTGAGATGATGCAGGGAAACGCCGCCACGCGCCGCGTGGCCTTGGAGCCGCGCGCCCTGGATGCCATGCCTGCGGTACGCCGCCTGTTGGCCCGCCCCGATTGGCGCGGCTTGGTCCGCTATGCCGGCAGCCACGGCGCCGAGCCAATCACCTATATCCAAACTATCTTGGCCCATGCCGGGTCCGGGCCGGACGACCCGCAGTGCGCTCTGCACGCCGACACCTTCCACCCCACGGTGAAGGCATGGCTGTTTCTGACGGACGTGGCGGACGACGAGGGGCCGTTTACCTACGTTCCCGGCTCTCACCGTGCGACGTCGGCGCGGCTGGCTTGGGAACGGGCACGCAGCCTGGCGATGGCGGAAGAGCCTGACCGGCTGAGCCGGCGCGGGTCACTACGCATCGGTCGGGAGGAGCTGGCGGCACTGGGCCTGCCGCAACCGCGGGCCTTTGCGGTGCCGGCCAACACGCTGGTGGTAGCAGACACCTTCGGGTTTCATGCCCGCGGGCTGAGCGTGCGTCCGTCCCGCCGGGTCGAGGTTTGGGCCAGCGGGCGGCGCAACCCGTTCCTGCCCTGGGCTGGGCTGGACCCTTGGGCGGCGGAGGCGCTGGGCGGGCGGCGGATGCCGGTTTTCTGGGCAGCGCGAGACGCGCTGGCGCGTGCGGGGTTGAAGCCGAACCATTGGCGGCGGCTGGTGGAGGTGTCGCCATTTGATAGGACGCGGCAGTAACAAAGAACGGGTCGTCGAATGCGTGGCTGAAGGTACCGCACTGCCTTCCTTCCTTTCGGAGAAAAAGACAGGATGGTTGTCGCCTGAGCGTCAGATAGCGGCAGCGTCGTGCTCTCCATCATGGGTGTGCCGCATTATAGCCTCGGCCCTACCGAACGCTGCTGAGCACGACGGGTAGCCTCTCGGACGCTCCGATCCCGGGCCTGCGCTGTCCGACTAGCATCCGGCCGCGCCGCATCGCGGGCTGATTATCGGCGACCCGTTCGCACCCGCCAAGGGCACGATCAGGCTCCAACCAGGGGAGCCTAGACATGCCGCCTCTTTCGATCGCCAGCATGGGCCTTGCCGTTGCCTTCGGGGTCGCCGCCCTCGCACAGTGCCACGCGCAAACCTTCGATCCCGGGTTTCTTGACCGCATGGCCGAGGAGCGCAACGCGGCGAAGGTGCCGGGTAAGCCCGAACCCTCCCCACCCAAGCGGCACCAAGTCCTCATCCAGCCACGCCGCCTGCTGGTGTGCATGAACGTGCCTCAATGGTCGCCGATCCTAGCGGCGCCCCGGCCAGACGCCCCGGTGATCGGCCGCACCTTGGATGTCGCGGCGGCCACCACGACTACTACGGCCGGATACGCCGAGATCGTGCCGTTCACCAGCAACAGCGTCGGCTACGTTGCGAAGGCGCTTCTGACGCCATACCGCTCGACCCTCAACCCCGGCACCCCATGCACCGTCGCCTTCACCACGGCCGGGCGCATCGTGTTCCACCGCTGATGATGCGGACCTTATCGGGGGTGGGTCTAGTTGCGGCGCTGTTTTGCGCCTCGGCAGCTCGTGGGCAGATCAGCAATCCCAGCCTGGCAACTGCCTCCGATCAGCCCGAACGCATCCAGCCCGGCTATCAAGAGCGCGGCGTGGGCGGGTATGCCGGCCCTGCCGCCGCTTCGTCCCAGTCCGGCCAAACAACCGGGACGGGCAGCGATGGCACGGCGTCTGCCGGCGGCGCTGGGGTGGATACTTCGGTCGCACCCGGCGATGGCGGACAGTCGTCGGCGATGGTGGCCATGGCTTCCACCTCCTATGGCGCCACGGCCGTCGCGACCGCGAACCAGACTGGGATCAACGCCGAAGCCGTCGCCGCCATCGGCCAAGCGGAGAGCCGGTTCCAGAACGTCCCCACGGCCAACGGCAGCTCGGCCGCGACCGGGCCTTGGCAGATCGTGCCGGGCACGTTCGCCGGCACCAGCCAGAAATACGGCCTGGGCTACACCGCCGCGGACATCAACAACCCGCAAGCCCAAGCCGTTGAGGCCAGCTACATCATCAAGGATACTGCCGCGGCGGTGTCGGCCGCCACGAACCAACCGGCAACCGTGGTGCAGACCTACGCCGGGTATGTCTTCGGGCCGAATAACGGAGCGAAGATCGCAACGGCAGACAGCGACACGCCGCTGTCGAGCTTGGTGCCGGCGAGCTACCTCAAAAATAACAATCTGGCGCCCGACATCACCGTCGGGCAACTCAACGACAAGTATGCAGCCCGCCTTGGTTCCGCTGCAAACCAGCGCGTCCTCACTTCAAGCTAGCCGCCATTATTCATCAGCCTGAAGCGGTCCTCAACGGAGAGCCGCGCCATGGCGAGCTTGAACATCGGGTCCGTGCGCAGCCGGTCTGCGTCGTTGCCGTCCTCGTAGCCGGCCGAGATCATCAGCAGGCGAAAGCGGATGATCTCGTCAAGCCCGTGCACGATGCGGTCCGGGTCACGCGGGTCCGTGAGGCACGCCGCCAAGCGCTCCGCGACATTGAGGCGCCGCTCCACCTCGCGCAGCACCAGCAACCCACCGTCTGAGGAAAGATGGCCGCCGTCGAAACGGGCGATCACCGGCTTGCCGCCAACGGGTGACAGGCCGGGCAGTGCAGGGGTAGGTTCAACCTTGGCGGGCATGGCGCTCCGGATCCGTAGAATTGGCCTCGAGAACCACATTCTACACTGGATCAAGGGCTTGTACTATGCCCGCCAACCCTCAGTAGAGTCGAGGACGGGCGCGGTGGCATTGCCCCGTCTCCCGTCCCCGCTCAT
>CAXTDP010000568.1:0-4182 GCA_964242295.1 uncultured Acetobacteraceae bacterium
TCCAGGTCGTCTCCACCCGCGTGGACACCAAGCTGAACCTGCACGTCTTCAACCGTTTGCTCGGCTTGCCGCTCGACTACTTCGAGAAGACGCCGGCCGGCGAGACGACCTACCGCATCTCCCAGGTTTGGAAGATACGCGAGTTCCTGACCGGGAAGCTCATGGGCACCTTCCTGGACATGTTCACCCTGGTCTTCCTGCTGCCGCTGCTGTTCTGGATGGAGCCGACGCTGGCCTGGATCGTCCTGGTCTGCGCCGTGGTGATCGCCGGCATCATCGTGCTGTTCCTGCCGGCGCTGCGCGGGATCATCAGCAGGTTGACCCAGGCCGAGGCAGTCAAGGGCAGCGCTCTCGTCGAGACGGTGCAGGGCATACGCACCGTGAAGTCCCTGGCGCTGGAGCCGCAGCGCAAGGCGGAATGGGACCAGCGCGTGGCTGCCGCCGGCAAGCTGAAGCTACAGGCGGGCCGCCTGGCCAACTGGCCGCAGACGATCATCAACCCGATCGAGTCGTTCATCCAGCGCGGCATCATCATGATCGGCGCCTACCTTGCCATGCAGGACAACACCGGCGTCGCCGTCGGCGGCCTGGTGGCATTCATGATGCTGGGCGGCCGCGTCACCCAGCCGCTGGTCGGCCTGGCCAAGCTGATCGAGGATTTCGAGGACGTGCGCGCCAGCATCGCCCAGGTGGCGATGGTGCTGAACAACCCGAGCGAGACCGCCGCCATGCAGGGCGGCCTGCGCCCGAAGTTCGCCGGTGCGGTGTCGTTCGAGGATCTGACCTTCCGCTACCCCGGCAGCAAGCAGCCGGCGCTGGACAAGGTTTCGTTCAGCATCCCTGCCGGCACCATGCTGGGCGTCGTCGGCCGCAGCGGCTCGGGCAAGAGCACCGTCACCCGCCTGTTGCAGGGCATCAACCGGGAATACAGCGGCTTCCTCAAGATTGACGGGGTCGAGCTGCGGGAAATCAACCTGACCCACCTGCGCCGCAGCTTCGGCGTCGTGCTGCAGGACAACTTCCTGTTCCGCGGCACCGTGCGGGACAACATCACCGCGGGACGCCCCGGCCTGACGCTGGAGGACGTGATCCGCGCCGCCCGCCTGGCCGGTGCCGAGGAGTTCATCGAGCGGCTGCCGGCCGGCTACGACACCCACATCGAGGAAGGCTCGGCCAACCTGTCCGGCGGACAGCGGCAGCGCCTGGCCATCGCCCGGGCGGTGATCGCCGACCCGCGCCTGATGATCCTGGACGAGGCGACCAGCGCGCTGGACCCGGAAAGCGAGGCCCTGGTCAACGCCAACCTAACCCGGCTGGCCAAGGGACGCACGATGGTGATCGTGTCGCACCGGCTGTCCTCGCTGCTGGACTGCGACCTCATCATGGTCATGGACCGCGGCACGGTCATGGACGTCGCGCCGCACAAGGTGCTGCTGGAGCGCTGCTCGATCTACAAGATCCTATGGTCCCAGCAGAACCGGCACATGGATGGCAACATGGGCCGCCAACTGCCTGCACCGCGCCTGGCCCAGGGAGATTAAGGCAATGCTCGCTTCCCTTCTCCCTCTCCCTCCGGGAGAGGGCCGGGGTGAGGGGGTCTTGGCTGCGGAGCGGCGAACTCGACGTGCTGCCAGCACCCGGTCCCGCGTCGGCAGGGCAGTACCTTCCCCGCCCCTTCACCTCAACCCTCTTCCGGAGGGAGAGGGGGCAGAAAGCCCTTCCCGGCGCTTGCCGCGCCCATTGCCGGGAACAACATGCACGCCGCAAAATGCGGCACGTTTGACGGAGACGGCCCATGGCTGAACTGACCATACGCAAGGCATCGGCGGCAGACACCATGGCGCTGCCATCCTTGCTGGAGTTCCACTCGCCGTCCCTGGCGCTGACCCACACGCCGATCGTCGGCGCCGCCCGCAGCACGACCTGGGTGGTCGTGACCCTGGTGGCCGCCTGCGCCGCGGCGGCGGGGCTGATCCCCATAGACAAGGTCGTCACCAGCGCCGGCAAGATCGTGGCGCAGTCGGCCACCAGCGTGGTGCAGCCGCTGGAAACCGCGATCGTCCGCCAGATCAACGTCCGGGAAGGGCAGGTGGTCCACAAGGGCGACCTGCTGGCCCGGCTGGACCCGACGTTCGCCACGTCCGACGCCGGCGCCCTGCAATCCTCGGTCACCAGCCTGGGGGCGGAGGTCGCCCGGCTGCAGGCCGAGGCGAGTGGCACGGCCTACAGTCCGGCGGACAGCAGCCCTATCGCCCTCCTGCAGGGCGCCATCTTCCTGCAGCGCCAGTCCGAGCGCGGCTTCAAGATGGAGAACTACGCGCAGAAGATCAGCAGCCTGCAAGCGCAGGTGCAACGCGCCATGTCGGACCAAGCCGCATTCTCCGAACGGCTGAAGGTGGCCGAGATCGTCGAGCGGAAGCGGGCCGAGCTGGAACGGCTGCAGGTCGGCAGCCAGCTCAACCTGCTGCAAGCCACTGACAGCCGGCTGGAAACCAAGCGCGGCCTGGACAACGCCATCGGCCAGGCGTCGCAGGCCGCCCGCGACCTGCAGGCCATGGTGGCGGAGCGCGACGGCTACAACCAGCAATGGCGCAGCCAGGTCAGCCAGGACCTGACGGAAGCCAGCCGCAAGCTGTCCGACGCACACGGCAACCTGGAGAAGGCGGTGCTGCGCCGGCAGTTGGTGGAACTGCGCGCCGACCAGGACGCCACTGTGCAGACTGTCGCCAAGGTATCGCCGGGGTCAGTGATGCAGTCCGGCGAGCAGCTTATCACCCTCGTGCCGCTGGACGCCAAGCTTGAGGCGGAGGTGAACATCGCCGGGCTGGACGCCGGCTTCGTCCACACGGACAACGCGGCGACCATCAAGTTCGACACTTTCCCGGCCACCCAGTACGGCACGGTCGAGGGCAGGGTCGAGTATGTCAGCCCCGACAGCTTCACCAGCAATCCCGACCAGCCCGTGCGCGGCACGACGCCCAGCAACCAGCCGCAGCAGCAGGCGGCGTTCTACCGCAGCCACATCTCTCTGGACCAGGTCAAGCTGCACGACACGCCGGAAGGCTTCCGCATGGTGCCCGGCATGCCGGTGACGGTGGACATCAAGGTGGGCAAGCGCACGGTCGCCAGCTACCTGTTCAGCCGCGTGCTGCCAGTGGCGCTGGACGGGATGCGCGAGCCTTGAGGACTCGGCAGCACACCGGGCACGCCGCATGACAGGCGTGTTCAGCAAGGTCCGCGCCGCGGTCAGCCCTGCCAGGAGGCTGCGCCAGGCCATCGCCCAGGCCGATGCCGGCGAGATGGCGCATGTCTTCCCCGTGCTCGCCCGCGCCGCGCAGAAGGGCGATGTGGAGGCGCAGGTCCGCCTCGGCCGCGCCTACCTGCAAGGGGATGGCGTCCCGCCCAGCCGGATCATGGCCGCGCAATGGTTGGAATGCGCGGCCGCGACCGGCAAGGTCGAGGCGCAGATGATGCTGGCGACGCTCAACCTGACCGGCGCCGTGTCAACGGCGCCCGGCACATCGGTCCTGTTCGGCGGCATGGAGGCGGGACAGCCGGACTACGCCAAGGCCGCCGAATGGGCCAGGCTCGCCGCAGCGCAGGGTTCGGGTGACGCGCTGGCCCTGCTCGGCTACGTCGCGACCTCCGGCCCGGAGGACATGCGCGACCTGGCGGCGGCGGATGCGGCTTACGCCCGCTCGGCCGAGCTGGGCTGCCCGCAGGGGTCGTTGGGTCACGGCATGGCGCTGCTCCGCACCGCCACGGACGACAAGCAGCGGGCTGCGGCGGCCCGGCATATTTCCAAGGCGGCGAGGGCGAACCTGCCGTTGGGGCTGTATCTCCTTGGCGTCATGGCGGAATCCGGCACCGGGGTTGCCGTAAACATCGGTGCAGCAGCGGACATGTATCGCCGCGCCGCGGAACGTGGGGCGCGGTCCGGCATGGCGCGCTGGGGCCTCGCGCTGCTGGAGGGCCGCGGCATCCCGCGCGATCCGGTGATGGGCGAATCCTGGCTGCGCCGCGCCGCCTTGGCCGGCGATCCCGAGGCTGCGGCGATGGTCGGCGACCTGTATGCCAAGGGCGGCGACCTGCCGCCCAACTATGCCGAGGCCGCGGCCTGGTTCACCCGTGCGGCAGAGGGCGGCCACGGCGCCGCCGCCCGCGCGTTGGGGATGCTGCACC
>CAXTDP010000569.1:0-4181 GCA_964242295.1 uncultured Acetobacteraceae bacterium
GTTGTCGAACATGGACAGTTCCTGGTGCACGAAGGCGATGCCGGCCGCCTGTGCCGCCGCCACCGTCAGATACGGGCGCTCCTGCCCGTCCAGCCGGATGCGCCCGGCGTCCGGACGCACCAGGCCGCCCAGCACGCACATCAGCGTGCTTTTGCCGGCGCCGTTCTCGCCGATCAGCCCCAGTACCTCCCCGGCGCCGAGGCGGAGCGACACCCGGTCCAGGGCTTGCACGCCGGGATACGCCTTGCTGATCCCCTCCAGCTCCAGCAGCGGGCCGGCCACGCCGCTAACTCGGGCGCAGCAACTGCTTCATGTAGCCCTGGAAGTCCGCAACGTTGGAGCCGTCTATGATGCGGGTCGGGACGATGATCTGCTTATTGGCAGGTATCCACGACTTGTCGCCAGCCAGATACTTCACCATGCCGATCATGGACTGGTAGCCGAACTCGAACGGCTGCTGCACCACGGTGGAGAAGATGGTGCCATCCCCGACGCCGCGCAGGGTCAGCGCATCCTCGTCGAAGCCGACCACCTTGACGTTGCTCTCGCGCCCGGCCTGCTTCACCGCCTGGTAGATCTGCGGCGTGTTGTAGGCCCACAGCCCGACCATCAGGCCGAGGTCGGCGTATCGGGACAGCGTGTCCTCGGCGTTGCGCTTGGCTCTGGCGAAGTCGCTGTCGTCGGTGCGTACGTCCAGGATTTCGATGTTGCCGCCGGTAAGGGCCTCGCGGATGCCCTGCACGCGCTCGCGGGCGTTGTCGGCGTCCATGGTGCCGACGAACAGCATGGCCTTGCCGCCGCCGGGCAGCGCCTTCTTCATCTGGGCGCCGGCCTCGCGGCCTGCGGCGACGTTGTCCGTGCCGATATAGACCACCCGGTTGCTGGCCGGCGCGTCGCTGTCGGTGGTGAACAGAACCGCCTGGGACGCCACGCGGTTCAGGGCGTCGGTGGAGCTAGCCGGGTTGATGGCGGAGATGGCGACGCCCGCCACCTGCCGCGCGATCAGCTCGTCCATGATCCGGCGCTGCTCGGCGGCGCTGGCCTGGCCGGGGATGATCATCTGCATGTCGTATTCGGGATGTTCCTTGTTGGCCTTCTCGATGCCCCGGCGCGCGATGGTCCAGAAGTCCGCCGACACGTTCACTACAAAGGCGAGGCCGCGCTTTTGCTGCGCCGCGGCCGGACGGGCTGCGGCGCCGAGCGCCGCCGTGGCGAGCGCAGCATTGAACTGGCGACGGTTCATGGATGGCCTCCCTGCATGTTCTTTCCGGGGTCTGAGCCGCCCCTGCATTCCAGGCTAGCAACCAATGCGCCCCGATTGGAAGCGCCACGTCATGTCCAAGCGTCCTCCCCTGACGCCGGCTCGCGCAGGGCAGCAGCTTGGCGCCGCCAAGGCCCAGCATGGGCCGCTGCGCCGCCGCGGCATGTGCTCTGGGCGCCGCACGCCGTTGTGCTGGCGCGCAGGTCCGGCCCTGGCTGTTTTTAGGGTTGCATTGATGCCCCATGAACCTGAACACTGCCGATGAAGCCCGGAGCGAACCGGGCGCGGCTGACGCTGCCTGGGCCGAACGGCCCAGAGTATGAGTGGCCTGGGCCGAATGGCCCAGGGTGGAGGGAGGAAACGATGACCACCGAAGCCGGAACCCCGCGCCTTGAGATGCGCGGCATTTCCAAGACCTTCCCCGGGGTGAAGGCGCTCAACGGCGTGCAGCTCAAGGCTTGGGGTGGCGAGGTCCTGGCGCTGATGGGGGAGAACGGGGCAGGCAAGTCCACGCTCATGAAGATCCTGTCTGGCGCCTACCAGGCGGACCCCGGCGGAGCCCTGCTGATTGACGGGACCCCGGTCGCCATCACCGATCCCATCGCCGCCAAGCGGCACGGCATTTCGATCATCTACCAGGAGCTGGCGCTGGCGCCGAACCTGACGGTCGCCGAGAACATCTACCTCGGCATCGAGCCGAGCCGCGGCGGCCGCATTGACCGCGCCGCGATGCGGCAGGGCTGCCGCACGGTGCTGGAGCGGCTGGGCGCCCCGTTCACCGCCGACACCCCGGTCGGCACCCTGTCCATTGCCGAGCAGCAGCTTGTCGAGATCGCCCGCGCGCTGCACGCGAACTCCAAGATACTGGTGCTGGACGAGCCGACCACGGCGCTGTCGTCGCGTGAGACCGACCGCCTGTTCGCGCTGGTCCGCAAGCTCCGCGCCGACGGCATCGCGCTGATCTACATCAGCCACCGCATGGCGGAGGTTTACGAGCTGGCCGACCGGGTGACGGTGCTGCGCGACGGCGGCTACGTCGGCACGCTGACCCGCGACGAGCTGAGTGCCGAGGCGCTGGTACGCATGATGGTCGGGCGCGACCTGTCCAGCTTCTACACCAAGACGCACGACCCGCACGGCAGCCGCGGCCCGGTGGTTCTGGAGGTGCGGGGCATGACGGACGGCGGCCGCCGGGTGCGTCCGTGCAGCTTCGAGCTTCATGCCGGCGAGGTGCTGGGCATCGCCGGCCTGGTCGGCTCCGGACGGACGGAGCTGGCCCGGCTGATCTACGGTGCCGACCGCAAGACCGCGGGCGACGTGGTGCTGGCCGGCCAGGCGCTGGTCGTGCAGGGGCCGGAGGACGCGCTGGCGGCGGGCCTCGCCTACCTGACGGAGGACCGCAAGGGGCTGGGCCTGTTCCTGGACCTGTCCTGCGGCACCAACATCAACCTGGGCGTCATCGGCCGCGATGCCCGGCGGGGAGGCATCCTGAACCGGGCTGCCGGCGAACGCCGGTCCCGGCAGGCGTTCGACGCGCTGCGCGTCCGCGCCGCCAGCCCGGCGGTGGCGGTGGGCAGCCTGTCCGGCGGCAACCAGCAGAAGGTGCTGCTGTCCCGCTGGCTGGAGATCGGCCCCAAGGTGCTGATCCTGGACGAGCCGACCCGCGGCGTGGACATCGGCGCCAAGTCCGAGATTTACCGCATCATAGACGAGCTGGCGAAGCGTGGCATCGGCGTGGTCGTCATATCGAGCGAATTGCCGGAGATCATCGGCATCTGCGACCGCGTGCTGGTGATGCGGGAGGGCGGCATCGCCGGCGAGGTCGGCGGCGCCAGCGGCGTGCCGATCACCCAGGAGTCCATCATGGCCCTCGGCGCCGGCGTTGCGGCCTGAGCCGGCGTGGCCTGATAACGCACCCGACAACGCAAATGGAGCAACGCGCCATGTCCAACACGACCACAAGCGCCGCCCCGTCTGCCGGAGGCGCCGGGCTGTCGGCCAAGCAGGTCCGCATGCGCGGCGTCATCCAGGCGGTCGGCATGCTGCCAGTGCTGTTCATCCTGGCCATCGCGTTCAATTACCTCGGCGAGGGGCGGTTCCTGTCGGGGCAGAACCTGTCCATCGTCGCGCAGCAGGCGGCGATCAACATCGTGCTCGGTGCGGGCATGACCTTCGTCATCCTGACCGGTGGCATTGACCTGTCGGTCGGCAGCATCCTGGCGGCGTCGGCGATGGCGGCGCTGATCGCCTCGCTGATTCCGGACTGGGGATGGCTGGGCGTGCCGGCGGCCTTGCTGACCGGGTTGGCGTTCGGCCTGGTGAACGGCAGCCTGATCGCGTTCGGCAAGCTGCCGCCATTCATCGTCACCCTGGGTTCGCTCACCGCCGTACGCGGCCTGGCGCGGCTGATGGGCGACGACACGACGGTGTTCAACCCGGAGCTGCCGTTCGCGGCCATCGGCAACGCGACCATACCGATTGCGCCGGGCTTCGGCATCCCCGTGCTGGCGATCATCGCCTTCGTGGTGATCCTGCTGTCCTGGTATGTGCTGCGGCGCACCGTGCTGGGCATCTGGATCTACGCCGTCGGCGGCAACCCGGCGGCGGCCCGGCTGTCCGGCATCAAGGTCTGGCGCATCCTGCTGTTCGTTTATGCGATGTCCGGCCTGCTGGCCGGGCTCGGCGGGGTCATGTCGGCGGCCCGGCTGTTCGCCGCCAACGGCTTGCAGCTCGGCCAAAGCTACGAGCTGGACGCCATCGCCGCGGTGATCCTGGGCGGCACCAGCTTCGTCGGCGGCATCGGCTCCATCTGGGGCACGCTGATCGGCGGCCTGATCATCGCGGTGCTGTCGAATGGCCTGACCCTGGTGGGGGTGTCGGACATCTGGCAGTTCATCATCAAGGGGCTGGTCATCATCGG
>CAXTDP010000570.1:0-4179 GCA_964242295.1 uncultured Acetobacteraceae bacterium
CGCGCAAGCCTGCTTGGCGGCAAGCCCCGGCAGGCGATGGCCTACCTTCCGGGGCAAGGAATCAACAGGGCTGGGAGGATTAGCTAGATGTTCAAAACTATGCTCATGGCCGGTGCGGCGCTGCTGCTGGCCGGCGCTGCGCAGGCCCGCGAGTTGAAGGCTGTGGGCGTCACCGTCGGCACGCTCGGCAACCCGTACTTCATCGCGGTGGGCAAGGGCATCACCGACGCCGCGCACCAGGCCAATCCGCAGGCGAAGGTCACGGTGTCCTCCGCCGACTACGACCTGAACAAGCAGTTCACCCAGATCGACAACTTCATCGCCGCGGGCGTTGATCTGATCGTGGTCAACGCCGCCGATCCCCGCGCCATCGCACCGGCCATCAAGCGGGCGCAGGCCGCGGGGATCACCGTCGTCGGCGTGGACGTTGCGGCGCAAGGCGCGGATGCGACGGTGCAGACCAACAACGTCCAGGCTGGGGAGATCTCCTGCAAGTTCATGGCCGACGCCATCGGCGGCAAGGGCAACGTCGTCATCGAGAACGGGCCGCAGGTGTCGGCGGTGATTGACCGGGTGAACGGCTGCAAGAAGGTGCTGGGCGGCTATCCCGACATCAAGCTGCTGTCCTCCGACCAGGACGCCAAGGGGTCGCGCGACGGCGGGCTGAACGTGATGCAGGGCTACCTCACGCGGTTTCCGAGCATCCAGGGCCTGTTCGCGATCAACGATCCCCAGGCCATCGGCAGCGACCTCGCGGCCAAGCAGCTCAACCGCACCGGCATCGTCATCACCTCGGTGGACGGGGCGCCCGACATCGTGGGTGCCTTGAAGGGGGCGACGCAGGTTCAGGCCTCGGCCAGCCAGGACCCCTACGCGATGGGCAAGCTGGCGGTCGAGACCGGGCTTGGCATCATGAACGGCAAGAAGCCGGATGATCCGATGATCCTGATGCCGTCCCAGCTCGTGACCCGGGACAACGTCGGCAGCTATCCCGGCTGGACCCGGTAGGGTCGCGCCAGGCCGGGCCGGCGCCCCGCAAGGGACCGGCCCGGCCGGCATCGAGGCTAAGGCTGCCGCCCTTACGGCGGGACGGACGCAGCCCCCGGGATGTCGTCCGTTTCCTCCAGGCTGCGGACCGGCGTGGCCTGCCAGCCTTCCCGGTGCCGCTGCCAGTACAGTTCCTTGAGCCGCAGCGACACCGGGCCGGGCCGGTCGTTGCCGAGGACACTCCGGCCGACCCGCGACACCGGCATCACGCCGCCGGCCGTCGTCGCCGCGAACACCTCGTCGGCGTCCTCCAGTTCTGCGCGGGTGATCGCCGCGACTTCGGCGGGGATGCCGGACTGCTCGCACAGTTCCAGCACCGAGCGCCGGGTGATGCCGTGCAGGGAGCCGCGGTCGGGGGTCAGCACCCGCCCCGCCCTGACGACGAAGATGTTGAAGCCGGGACCCTCGGTCACGAAGCCCTCGGCGTCGCACAGCACGGCGGTGTCGAACCCGTTGTCATGCGCCTCGAACAGGCCGGTGGTCAGGTCGCTCCACTGATAGTTCTTGACCGTCGGGTCCACGCTCGCGTCGGGCACGCGCGGGGTGCTGGCGATCCACAGGTGGGCGCCGCGCTCCTGCACCTCCTTGGGGATCACGTCTATCCAGGGCAGGGCATAGGCGATGAAGTGGTTGCTGCAATCCGCCGGCCGGCGCGACCCGGCAACACGCGGCCGTCCGCGCGAGGCGACCATCGCGACATAGGCATCCGAGAACCCGGCCAGCGCGACGCAGCGGTGCAGGACCGCCTCCATCGTCGCTAGGTCCTCGGGCGGGGCGAGCCGCCTGGCCTGCATGGACCGGCTGAACCGCTGCAGGTGGTCGGCCAAGCGGAAGAAGCGGCCATTGAAGACATGGACGACATCATACACCGCGTCCGACCGGGTGAAGCCCCAGTCGGTGACGGGGATTGCGGCCTCCTCCATCGGCACGAAGCGTCCGCCGACGTAGGCCGCGCCTGCCTCGAAGCGTCCCGCCTGCGTCCGCGACGTCCCTGCAACGCCTGTGTCCATCCCCTGATGCTCCGTATCTTGCTGGCGGGACGATGCGCCCGGCACATGCGGATTTCCAGGCCTCAAGGGACCGCAGGCGTCGGCAGCCCCGGCTGGCCTGCGGGCACGCAACCCGGCTTCCCCGGCCTTCCTGCGCTCGCCGGGGTTTCCGCGCCGTCACCCGCCTGCACCAGCCCGGCTGCACATGAAACACTGCGTGACCTTCCCGCCGGGCTTCGTTAGGCTTTCAAAATCGAACGCTGGCCCGGCAGGACTCCTGCCGGCGACACATGCGCCGAGGGGGAAACGGATGCGTTGCAACGGGATGCTGGCCTGGGCGGCCGGCCTGGCTATCATGCTTGGCGCGGGGCAGGCGGTGGCCCAGCGCCACTTCAGCTTCGGCTACGACCAGCCGCGCACCACCGGGTTCGGCGTCGCGGCCGACATCTTCTCTGCCTCTCTGGCCAAGAGCAGCGGCGGCGCCATGCTGATAGACCAGTTCCCCGGCGCCCAGCTCGGCCAGGAGCCGCAGGCGCTGCAAAAGATACGCACCGGGGACATAGACTTCCTCATCACCAGCACCGCCAACGCCGCGACCCTGTCGCCGCAATCCGGGGTGATGAGCCTGCACTACCTGTTCACGTCGGAAACCCACCTGGCCCACTCGCTCGCCGACCCCGCCGTGGTCGCCGCCATGCGGGCCATGTTCGACGAGACCGTGACGGGCGCCCATGTCCTCGGCCTTGCGACCCTCGGGCTGCGCGACCTGTATGGCAAGAAGGAGATACACGGGATCGCCGACATGCGCGGCCTCAAGATACGGGTCCAGGCGACGGCGACGGAGGACGCGATCTTCCCGGCCTACGGCGCCCAGACCGTGCACATGCCGTTTGGCAGCGTTTACACCAGCCTGCAGACCGGCGTCGTGGACATGGCCGAGAACGGCGTCAACGTTTACATGGCCAACAAGCACTACGAGACCGCGCCGGTCATGTCGCTGACCGAGCACGAGGCGAACAACTCGGTCCTTTGGGTGTCTGACAAGGTCTGGTCCTCGCTGTCCCCGAAGCAGCGCGGCTGGGTCCAGGCGGCCGCCGACGAGGTGTCCCGCACCCAGCCGGCCCGCGCGCTGGCGCTGGAGCACGAAAGCCAGGCGCGGCTGACCAAGCTGGGCGTCAAGTTCGTGACCGACGTGGATAAGTCCGGCCTGATCGCCGCCGCGCTGCCGTTCCAGGACCGGCTGGCGGGGGAGTTGGGACCGCACGCCGTCAAGGTGCTCGCCCTGGTCCGGGCGGTGAAGTAGGCCGGCGATGCGGGACGCCCCGATGCAGGATGCCACGCTGCAAGATGCCGCGCTGCCGAAGGCGGCCATCCTGCAGCCCCTCAACCGCCACCTGAAATGGCCGGCGCTGGACCGGCTGGAGCTGGCGCTGATGGCTGGCTGCGGCATCTGCCTGGCCGGGTTCTCCGCCTCCGTGCTGGCGGATGTCGTGACGCGTGAGGTCGGGCATCCCTGGCTGTGGCTGCAGGAGGTGACGATGGCATGCTTCACGTACGGCACGTTCTGCGGCACCGCGGTCGCGGTCCGCCGGCAGGACCACCTGTGCCTGTCGGCGCTGACAGAGGCGCTGGCCGGCGCGGGCCGCATCGTGTCGGAGGTGTTCAACCGGCTGGTCGTGCTGTGCGTCGGGCTGGCGATGGTGGTGTTCGGATGTCAGAACTTCCTGCAAGGGTTCAGCAGCTTTCGGATGCCGTCCATGCTGCCCATCGCCTACCTGTATTGGCCGATCCCGGTCTGCGGCCTGCTGGTCGCGCTGTTCAGCCTGGAGGGGATCGTCCAAGGCCTGCGGAACGGCTTCGTAGGCGAAGCCGGCGCCGCGGCACCGGCTGCCGCCCCCGCCGCCACGCAAGCGGAGGCCTGACCCGGCATGGTGGCCGGCAACGCCGCCACCCTGGCGCTGATGACGGCGCTGTTCCTGGGGCTTGGCTACCTCGGCGTGCCCGTGGCGTTCAGCCTGATGGCTGGCGTGCTGGTCGGCACGGCGCTGACGCCGATCAGCCTGCAATCCATGATGGGGCAGCTTTTCAACGGCATAGACAGCGAAAGCCTGATGGCGATCCCGTTCTTCCTGCTGGTGGGCGA
>CAXTDP010000571.1:0-4177 GCA_964242295.1 uncultured Acetobacteraceae bacterium
GACGCCTTTGCGTCGGATGACATCCTGCTCGCCGGGCTGGTGGCGACGCGGCCGGACGGGGGGCGGTTCCGGATCGTGGGGGATTTCCTGTCGTATGAGCCTTATGCGGTGATGCTGCGGCGGGATGACCCGGCGTTCAGCGACCTGGTGCGTGGAAGCTTCGGGCGCATGGCACGGGATGGGGTGCTGACGGCGTTGTATGGGCGGTGGTTGACGGGGCGGCTGCCGAATGGGGAGAGCCTGAACCTGCCGATGTCGGCGCACTTGGCGCAGATGTATAGCGCGTTGGGGGATGGGAGCTGAGCGTTCGCTGAGGCAAGGGCGGGATTGCGCGACGGCGGGAGACGCTGCCGTGACCTTGATGCGGCGGCTAGTGCGCCACTCCGCGGACCGGCCTGTCCGCCGCAGGGGGCGGGGGCACCGTGAGCGGGCCGGTTTCCTTGCGCGTGTCCGGCCCGGGGTTATCTCCGAAATCAATGCCGTTGCAGGCTGCCAGGCACAGGAGCGCGGCGGCAATCGTTGCCCGCTGGAACCAAGCCAGCACAGGTCCGGCATCACCGCGGGCGGGCATTGGGCGGCTCAAACGTGGCGTTGGAGGGCGTATTCTGCCATAACGTAGGACCACCCGGGATTACGGCGGGACGGTTGGAGAAGTCGTTGCACCCGGTCAGGACGAGGGTGACGAGCAGCAGCGCGGTGCGGATCAAGCTGGATCTCCAGATGCCGGGTGCGGCCGCACTCCCGGCGCGTTCTCGTTGGTAAACTCGGCGCGGGCTGCGGGATTAGCGGACATTGGCGGGCACGGTGTCGTGCGACAAGCTGTTTGGGCTGACCCGTTGTAGTCGAACTGGTCTGCACCCCGGAAGCCGGGCGCGGGCACATACCAGACGCCGATGCCGGGGTAGGTGTGACCCGTGCAGTTTGGTGCTCCTTCGCGGATGACGCTCACGGTGGACTGGCCTGGCCGAAGCAGGACGCTTCCATGGGCCGGCTGGGTGCGGATAACAATTTGCGGCGGCGCTTCAGGGGAGCAGTCGCGGTGCCACGCCGCATAGGTGAACACATGGAGCTCCTGGCCGGCCTGAGCTGCCATGTGCATGTTCCGCTCCCTCGGCACCACGCGCTGGCTCCAGGCGGGGGAGAGCGCGGCGGCAACCGCGACAGGTGCAAGCATAAGCCGCCCCATGGTTCTCCCTTCCGCGGCTTCACGCGGGCGGCGCCACTGGCGAACACCACGCCTGCGGGTTCCAGGGCGGCGCGGAAGGCGTCCACAGTTCGGGTGCTAGGCTGCTCGCCTGGCCCCATTTCGATGACTGCTGCAGGCGACACCTGGGCCGCTTCCGCTGGGTCGCGGACAGTATGCTGCAACGCCGCCCGCGCCATCCGGCACTGTGCGGCGCTCATGCTGTGACCCTGTGTCAGAGGTGTTGACGACATGGCCCACAGTGGCACGTGGTGCCATCGCCGTCACCCGATGACAGGCGGCCGGGCAAGGAGGGTGCAAGCTCCAAGCCCGGGCTGACCGTAGGCCATCCTTCGGGGTGGGTTTGTTGGAAGCGCGAGGCAAGCAGTGCCCGGTGACCCCGTCATACCGGCCCACGTTGCCTCGAAGCTGGCCAGGTCGCTGCTGCCGGCAGGTGATGCTCCGTCCGGGCTGCGCCTATTTCGTCCCAGCAGAACTCACCCTGGTGGCAACATTGCTGAATGTGCCGTTGATTCTCGTGCCTAGGGTGGTGGCGCCAACGATAATAACTATAGCGATCAAAGCAGCTATCAGGGCGTACTCAATTGCTGTCACCCCACGCTTGTCGCGCATCGCCTGCGCCGCCTTGAGGCGGAAAGCCAAATAATGCAGTGCGCACATGAATTTTCCCTACGACGCGTTTGAAGCTTAACGATGGACGTTAGTCCTAGTCCGCACTGTTCGACACCCTTGCCGTCCCGACCTTTAAGCGCCCGTTTGCCAACGCAACTGCGCTGGCCGTCTGACGCGGCTTTCCTGTGCTCCGCTCGCCGAACGAAGCCGTTAGGCGGGCCTAACGAAGCCGTTGAGCGGGCCCAACGAAGCCGTTGAGCGGGTCCAACGCCTTCGTTGGGCGGAACTCACGGGCGGGCGCCCGCTCCGCTCCGGTGCTCGGAAACCAACGCCAGCCGACTCAGCGCTGCGCATTCTCAAACCGGCAGCAAGCGACGATTGGATAACCCGCTTCTTGTATGCACTTTTTTGCTGTCTCATAAGGCCCTGGCAACCAAATTCGACATAGTTTGACAATGCCGCGACACATTTCTCTCAAGGTGAGATGTTGGCGTCAGCACCACGAGCTGCGCATAACCACGTTTAAGCTCGACTTTGGCCATTTCAGGCTGAACGGCATGCGGCTTTGGTGAGGCTGCCGGGGGGGGGTGGCGCGGGGGACTGTCGCCATGTCCCGGGCGTGCGGCGACGTTGAGAAAGGCTTCGCTGTCCAGGGTTGGCGGCGAGGGCGTCGAAGACGGTGGCGGTCGGCTTGGCATACTATGCGGCGCGCCTGGGCGGGACGAGGCCGCGTGCGGCCAGGCTGCTGGTCCAGAGCGTCACCAGCGAGAACAGGGCGAGCGGGCATGGCATGGTGCGGGCGATGGCGGGGTCCAACCGTTGGCGCTGCGTTTCCACGCTCAGGTGGCGGCGTACCTCGGCGAAGGTGACCTCAATGGACCAGCGCCGCTCCAGGGCCGTTCGGCATCGCGACCGTGCCGCTCGATGCAGCCCTCGACCACCTCGCCTCCAAGCCGCGCTTCTGGATCAACGCACGACCGGAGATGGCCGAAGTCGGGCTGAGACGCCTCCAGAGGGGTCAAGTCAGTCTTGCTACTCGTCTAGGCTGTGAGCCTGCGATTGCCCGCATCCGCCAGCGGCAACCACTTGAGGCGGTCCGCACCACGTCCGCAACCGGGCCGGCCAAGTCCGCAATGCGTCCTGAAGCTGGGCTAACTTACTGGTGGAGAGATGGTGGGCGCTGTTGGGTTCGAACCAACGACCCGCTGATTAAGAGTCAGCTGCTCTACCAACTGAGCTAAGCGCCCCGCCGTGCGGAAACCGCGATATAGCAGCGCCCCCCCGGCATTGCAAACCTCCGCGGCACCCGCATGGGCGCTTGCATGGCTGCCCTGCCAGGTGTTCCCTGCAAGGGTCCGGCACATAGGAGACGCCTTGGCCTACGCATTGCAGCAGCTTATCAATGGCGTCACCCTCGGGATGATCTATGGGCTGATCGCCGTCGGCTACACGATGGTTTACGGCATCATCGGCATGATCAACTTCGCCCATGGCGATGTGTTCATGATCGGCGCCTTCCTGTCGCTGATCGCCCTGACCGCCCTGTCCGGCTTCGGCATCACCTCCGTACCTCTGGCACTGCTGCTGACGCTGGTGTTCGCGGCGGGGATCGCCTCGCTGTATGGCTTCACCATCGAGCGCCTGGCCTACCGCCCCCTGCGTGGCAGCTTCCGCTTGGCGCCGCTCATCAGCGCCATCGGCATGTCCATCGTCCTGCAGGCCTTCGCCCAGATCAGCCAAGGCGCCCGGGTGAAGGTCATCCAGCCACAGATTCCCGGCGGCGTGCAGATCATGAACATGGATGGGTTCGCGGTGCAGATGACCTGGATGCAGATGGTCATCATCGTGACGACGCTCGTCGTGCTCGGCATCTTCACCTATTTGGTGACGGCCACTCCGCTGGGGCGCTCCATGCGGGCGTGCGAGCAGGACCGGAAGATGGCGGGGCTGCTGGGCATAGACACCGACCGCACCATCAGCCTGACCTTCGTCATCGGCGCGGCGCTGGCTGCGGTCGCCGGGCTGCTGTTCCTGCTGTATTACGGCGTCATAGATTTCTTCATCGGCTTCATCGCCGGGGTGAAGGCGTTCACCGCCGCCGTGCTGGGCGGCATCGGGTCGCTGCCCGGCGCCGTGCTGGGCGGCCTTGCCATCGGGCTGATCGAGACGTTCTGGTCCGCCTACTTCAGCATCCAATACAAGGACGTCGCGGCGTTCAGCGTGCTCATCATCGTGCTGATCTTCATGCCTACGGGACTGCTGGGCCGTGCGGACGTGGAGAAGGTATGAGCGCCGCAGCAGCCACCACCGGGAAGGCGGGCGCCCGCGGCATGGGCGCCGCGCTGCGGGACGTCGGGATAT
>CAXTDP010000572.1:0-4176 GCA_964242295.1 uncultured Acetobacteraceae bacterium
CCCAGCAGTTGGCGCATCTGTTCGCTCCCTCTTTGCCATGCCAGCCTATGGCCCGGCGCGGTTTGCTCCAACAGCCTGGCCCGCCATATGGAAGACATGACGCAAGCAGCATCCCAAAGGGCAGGGCGCCCGTCGGCATCAGGTGGGCAGGCAACGATGTGGGCGGCATCGGCGGCGCTGGCAGCCTCCGCAGCGGCCCTGGGCGCCGCATTCGCGTCGGAATGGTGGGGGGGCCTGGTGCCCTGCGCCCTGTGCCTGCTGGAACGCTGGCCCTACCGCGTGCTGATCGCCCTCACCCTCCTGGCCCTGCTGCTGCACGGCCGGACCCGGCGAGCGGCCTTGGCCTTGGCTGCGTTCGTGGCATTGGCTGGTGCTGGGCTGGGCCTGGTTCACGTGGGGGTGGAGCAGCGCTGGTGGCCAAGCCCCCTGCCGGAGTGCGCCGCCCCCTCCCTCGGCGGCGGCACAATGGCTGAACGCCTGGCGCGGATGCCCGCCCAGCCCGCCAAGCCCTGCGATGACCCAACCTACCTGATCCCGGGCGTGCCGGTGTCCATGGCGGCGATGAACATGCTGCTGTCCCTGGCGCTGGCCATCGCCCTCGCCACATCAGCCGGACGCCGCACCCCCATACCCGACGAGGCCGCCTGATGCACTTGACCGATATGACCGCCGACTTGCCTGCCGCCAAGCCGCGCCTGCCCGGCGACATGACGCCTCGCAAGCTGGTCGAGCGCATCGTGCGGGTGGACCACGCCGGCGAATACGGCGCCGCCCGCATCTACGAGGGCCAGCTCGCCCTTATGGGAGATGGCCCCAAGGGCGACCTGATTCGCCATATGAAGGCTCAGGAGCAGCATCACCTCGACACCTTCGCCGGGCTTGTCGCCACTCGCCGGGTGCGCCCGACCCTACTGCTGCCGTTGTGGCACCTGGCCGGCTACGCCCTAGGCGCCGCCACCGCCGCGCTCGGCGACCGTGCCGCGATGGCCTGCACGGTAGCGGTGGAGGAGGCGATTGACGAGCACTACGCCCAGCAGGCGGCATCGCTTGGCGAGGATGAGGCGCCATTGCGCGCCACCATCGAGAAGTTCCGCGCCGAGGAAGAGGAGCATAAGGAGATCGGCCTGGAGCATGAGGCGGAGTTGGCCCCTGCCTATCGTCTGATGTCCGCCGTCATCAAAGCCGGCTGCAAGGTGGCGATCGCAGTCAGCGAACGAGTCTAGACCGGGCCAGCGCCCGTCATCCTGATAACACACTCATGTCACGGCAACCCTGCCAGGGGCCGCCCCGTTGGTGGCAGGTGGCTAGTGCCACCTAACAGATCGGACGCTCTACTATGTTCATGCGAATCGACAAGCTGCAAGCCGAGCTACCCGCCCCGAAGAAGCAGGACCCCAACGCCGCCGCGGCCTTGCAGGAGTTGCTGGGCGGCAAGTACGGCGAGATGTCCACGCTCGGCAACTACATGTTCCAGAGCTTCGCCTTTCGCAGCAAGGAGAAGCTGCGCCCGTTCTATAGCCTGGTCGCCGCCATCACGGCGGAGGAACTGGGCCACGTTGAGCTGGTGTCCAATGGCGTGAACATGCTGAACGCCGGGCCGGATATGCCAGCGCATGAGAAGGGCGGCCAGGATGTGACCGGCGCGCCCTACAAGGATATGGCCGACATCCGGCTGGCGGCTTCGTTCCTGGCCAATGGCGGTGCCGCACTGCCCGCGAACAGCAACGGCGCGTCCTGGAACATGGACATGGTGACAGTTACGGGCAACGTCGTGATTGACCTGCTGCACAACTTCCACCTGGAGTGTGGCGCGCGCATCCACAAGCTGCGGGTTTATGAGACCATGACGGAGGCGACGGGCAAGGAGGTGTGTGGCTACCTGCTGGTGCGCGGGTCCGTCCATGCCCACGCTTATGCCTTGGCGCTTAAGAAGATCACCGGCGTGCAGATTGAAAAGATGCTGCCGACGCCGAACATTGACCTGTCCAAGATCCCCGAATGCCAGAAGTATCTGAACGAAGGATCGCACCGCCGCCTGTACACATTCAGCCCGAACGACTACAAGGAGATGTCGGGCATCTGGGGCGGTGGTGAGATGGCGTTGCCGGGCGACCCGCCGGGCGAGTTGGAGGTGTTCGACGGCCATCCCGAGGGCGGTCGCATTCACAACTTGATGGGCGATACGCGCGCGTTCAGCCCGGACTACCATCCGGAGGAAATGTTCGAGATCGCGACGAAGCTCTACAAGGCATCGCGCTAGCCCCAGAAACGTTGAAGAAGCCCTCTCCCGTCGGGAGAGGGCTAGAAGAGGGGTTCAAGGCGCTAGTGTTGGGATGTGCAGGTATCTGCCCATCTCCGCTGCCTCATCTACACAGGTCCGCAAAATTCGCTTATTCACGTTTTTTGCCAGGAACTAAGGGTTGCTTGCGCCCTTTCACATCTCGTCCCGGCCAGTCCATGATGTGATGCTCCAACGGCCCCGCCCGCCGCTCATTCACCACACGGCCTTTCACCGAGACTCCCGCCGTATGCACTGTAGCCGGGTCGCCCGACACCAGTGGATGCCACCAGGCCAGCCCCCTGCCTTCGGCCACTCGGCGGTAAGCACAACTTGGTGGCAGCCAATCTATCTCTCGCAACGCTGCCGGGGTCAGGCTCACGCAGTCGGGCACCTTCTCCTGCCGCCGTTCGTAGTGGCTGCACTGGCAAGTGTTGGCGTCCAATAAGCGGCAAGACACGTTGGTCCAGGACAGCGCGCCGTCATCGTCGTCGCGTAACTTGTGCAAGCAGCAGCGTCCGCAACCGTCACACAGCGATTCCCATTGCGAGCGAGTCATTTCGTCAAGAGGTATAGTGTCCCAGAATGGGGCGTCGGGCATGGGCATTCTTTATGGGACGCCGGGGTGCTTGGGGCTTTTCCCTCACCCCGGCCCTCTCCCGGAGGGAGAAGGGGAAGTGAGGCTAGCTTAACCGGTCGTCAATAGCGGCGTGGCGGCAAGGATTGCTGCTGGATTGGCGCGCTGCGCTGCGGAACAGTGTTAAGCGGCGTCGGCGGGGGTAGGGCCGGGGGTGCAGCAGGCTTCTCCTCGGTGCCGTAGCGGATCAGCACCTGGCGCAGCGGGTCGGCAGCGGGATTGGTCCCTTCCATCCCCACTACGATCTGCTGCGGCGCCAAAGGCCGACCGTAATAAGCGGCGTTCCATTCGGACTTGACGCCCAGCAGCGAGCCGCCAAGCGAAATCCCGGCATACAGTCCCCGCGACCGGGTGAAGCCGACAATGTCCGCCCGCAGCGCCGCGGTGGTCGCACCCTCCACGCCGCCGCCCAGGTCGGCGAAGGTGGCGGTGGCGTCAGCGCCCAGCTTGAACTGGCTGTCCATCACCGCCCGCAGGCCGCGGTCGGACATGATGAACAGCATCACCTCCGCATCCTGGAGGCCCGCCTGGAAGCCGATGCTGCCGCCGCCCATGCCGTAGAAGGCTGGCGCCGACCAGGACCCACCGCCGTCTCGCGCCACCAGCACGCAGTTGCCGCCTTGGCCGCCCAGCAGAAACCCGGCGCGCAGCACCTGCGGGCAGATCACCACCGCCCGCGCCCGGCGCAGCACCGCCTGGGCGTCGGTGCCGTCGCGGTCGTTCAGCATCTCCTGGGCCGCGAGTGTCGAGCGGTCCACCAGAGCCTGCTGCTCCTGCTGTGCCCAGGCTGCGCCCGGCGCCGCCGCCGCCAATGCCACCAGCGCCGCCGCCATCCAACCACGCACCATGATGCCCTCCCCGAACTGCAACAATCTTAGCGCGGCGCGATGGACTTACCAAGCGGTCTTGACCTGATCTCTCAATCCCAAATGCCCTGCGCCCGGCTTGCGCACTCCGGCCGGAGGTGGTGCAACATCCGGTCGTAGCGGAGGAGATGCCAGATGGACGGGGATGCCGACGACGGCGATGTCACAGACCGAGGTATTGATGCCTTCATCGCCTATGCCACTGCGCACGGCGAAACGTCCGACACGCGGCAGGTGATCGGAGACTTGTCGGACATGCTGCGCGCGGCCTGGCGGCTGATGACGCCGGAACAGCGGACGGCATTCCGCGGGGATCCGGACGTGCTGGGCATTGCCGAGGCTGCCGGCGGGTCCGGCGTCGGCGCCAGCGGGTGAGGGCGCCGGCCGGGCAGGCC
>CAXTDP010000573.1:0-4174 GCA_964242295.1 uncultured Acetobacteraceae bacterium
CTGGTCGTTGACAGCGCGCGAGCTCGATCTGTTCGCCGAGAATGCGCTGGCGGCGGCGGCAATGCTCCCTTGACCGGCATTCTCCATCAAGCGTTCATCTAACCTCGACGGCCCACGCCGTGTCGCTTGGATGGATGCTGGCCGTGAAGGCCCTGGAAAGGTAAGGAATGATCACGAGACGCGCGTTGCTGGCGACCGGAGGCGGCGTGCTCGCAGCGGGGATGGCGGGCGCATCCTATGCCGTAGTGGTCGAACCTGGGTTCAGGCTTGTCGTGACCAGCTACGACGTCATCCTGCCGGACTGGGATCAACGTCCACCCCTGAGCATCTGCGTGACTTCTGACGTGCATGCGGGAAAACCCTGGATGCCGCTCAGCCGGGTGAAGCGCATCGTCGCCACGGCAAATGCGCTCGCGCCTGATTTGCACGTCGTGCTTGGAGACCTTCCTGCACATCATCGCTTCGTGACCGCACGGGTCCCGATGCCCGACGTCACGGAGGCGCTCGGCCACCTGCATGCCCCGCTTGGCTGCTACGCCATCCTGGGAAACCATGACTGGTGGGACGGCCTCGAAACCCAGGGCACCGGGCAAGGCCGTCCTGTCATTCAACGCTTGCTGGCGCGGGCCGGCCTGCCAGTGCTGGCCAACGCGGCGGTCCGCCTCCCGCATGGCGCCGGCGTATGGCTTGCCGGGACTGACAGCGCACTTGCATTCGGCCCGCGCCGCCCCGGCGCCGCAGACCTGCCTGCCGCCATGGCGCCGCTGCGTGACGATGCGGCACCGGCCATCCTTCTCGCGCATGAGCCCGACATCTTTCCCGATGTGCCGAACCGGATTTCGTTGACGCTGGCCGGGCACACGCATGGCGGGCAAGTGCGCCTGCTCGGGCGTTCCCTCGTGGTGCCGTCCCGATACGGCAACCGCTACGCTTACGGCCTGGTGCAGGAGAACGGGCGTCAGATGATCGTGTCGGGAGGGCTTGGGTGCAGCATCGCGCCGGTTCGTGTCGGCGTGCCCCCGGAGCTGACAATGATCAGGGTGTCTTCTGCGAAGCCCCATGAGTCGCCCTTGCGGTCGGCGTGACCAGGATTGGCTGTAGCGGGATGACGGACCAGGAATAGCGAGTGGCCGGACCCCGTTTTCAACCTTGCGGCGTTGGATGGAACCAAAGACGGCGGCAGCGCAAGGGGGCAGCGGCACTGGCAGCGGCGTTCCGGTTGCCATGCCTCAGATGATGCCTACTCGTTGGACCTCGGCAGGGCGGCCGCCACAAGCGCCGCGGCATCCCCGTGCAGCGCCGCCCGTGATGCGTCCCGACTGTAGAACATGTGCCCGCCGCCATAGACGCGCAGCTCCAGCCGCCCCGGCGGCACCGTCTCCGGCACTTGGTCCAGCAGCAGCTTGTCGGCGAAATACGGCGTCACCAGGTCGGTTAGCCCATGCGCCACCAGCACGCGCACCGTGGGGTCCAGCGCCAGATACTGCCGCAGGTCGGTCATCGCCTCCGGCCGGCTGTTGCCGTGGCCGTAGTCCCACTCGCGGGCAAGCGACTCGCTCAGCAACACATACTGCCGCGCCGGCGCACCTTCCGGCTGCCACTCCAGCCGGTTGCGTTGGATGTCCAGCATCGCGCCTGTCACCGGCCCGCGCAGCCCGTCCAGGACCGGGTCCGGCGAGTTGTCGTTGGCCGCGGACGGGAATGGGTCGGCTGCGGTGATCGTCGCATCGTAGGGGCTGCCGACCCGGCCGGGGTCGCGGTCCCGCAGGAAGGTGCCCAGGTCCAGCCTGCCGGCGCGGCGGCGGACCAGCGCCGGGTCCATCCCGGTCAGCTCGGCGACGCGCTTGCTCAGCCGGTCGGTGGCGGCCGCGTCGTGCTGCCCACGCACCAAGTCCAGCAGGTAGTCCCCGGCGGCGTAGTCCTCGACGTCCCGCAGCTCTGCACGGCCCGCGGCGCCGCGGGCGGCGGCGGCGAACGCCGGCAGCCGAGCCACCCAGCGCAGGGGATCATAGGGTGCGTCCCGCCCGTTGAAGTCCAGCACCGGGGACAGCAGCACCAGGCCGCTGACGCCCACGCCCTGCTGGTCCAGCAGCGCCCGCGCCAGCTTCGGCCCACGGAAGCCGCCATAGCTTTCGCCGACAATGAACTTGGGCGACGCCAGCCGCCCCTGCGCCTGCAGCCAGCGGTGGACGACGGAGGCGAGCGTCCGTATGTCCCCGTCCACCGACTGCATGGACCGCCGCGCATCGTCGCCGCCGGTCACCCGGCTGAACCCAGTGCCGGGCGGGTCCAGGAACACCAGGTCGGTGAAGTCCAGCCAGGTGTCCATGTTGTCCACGACACCGGGCCGGCTGCTGGGCAGGGCAACGCCGTCGGCGCCGCCGACCGGAACGCGCCAGGGGCCGATGGCGCCCAGGTTCAGCCAGGCCGACGCTGCGCCGGGGCCGCCGTTCACCGCGAACGTCACCGGCCGGGTGCCCGGTGCGGCTCCGGCAAGCTGGAAAGCCGTGGTCACGATCTCGGCCTGCACCGCGCCCGCCGGGTTGGCCAGGCGTATGGTGCTGACGGTCGCAGTGAAGTTGAGGGTGCGTCCGGGCAGGGTCAGGCTGTGCGTGGTGCTGCGGTCGGCGCCGGGGCTTGGGCCGGGCTGGGGCAGGCTGCGCGGGGCAGGGGGCTGCTCTGGCGCCTGGGCCATGGCGGGGCCGCCGAGCAGGAAGGCCGCCAGGGCCAGCAGGATGGTCCGCGTCATCAGCCAGGTCCTCGCGGCAGCCGGCACCCGTCCAGCATGGCAGGGATCACCGCAGCTCCGAACGCGGCATTCAAAGTGATCGGCTCATGCAGCGCAAGGTGGCCCGGGATTAACGCGACTTGAGCTGTGCTGAACGAGCATTGACCGTCTTCTACCTGAATAATGGCGTCGTCATCACAGACCGCATCTTTAGCTACCTGCCCAGACGATCCGCCTGCCTAATATTCGAACTGATACGTCAGCCCTACCTGGTTTCCACCCTGGCCGGACCCGACGTCGGTTTCCACCTTCAGTCCTTTGGTGATGTCAATCTGCACCGTCGCCTGGGTTTGTCCGCCGGTGGTGCCCTGCTTGGCGCCGACATACACCCCGTTGCCGACATAGCGCCCGGCCTCGATGGACGGCGCGGTGCTGCTGGCGCTGCTGCTGCTCGATCCCGTGTTGCTGCTGCTCCCGACCGAAAGCCGGTCCAGCCCCAGGCCTTTCCGCACCTTGTCCAACGGGTTGCCGACACCGCCGCCCACCCCGGTCAGGTCGGCGACAGCCGCGGCGATGGAGGCCAACTGGAACGGCCCCAGCTCCTTCGCGCTGCGCTTGAACAGCAGGTAGGCCAGCACCTCGTCCTGCGGCAGTTCCGGCACGCTGGTCAGCTTGATGACGGGCTTGCTGGCATAGCCAGTGACGCCCAGCGTCGCCGTGACCGACCCGGCGGTGCTGTCGGCGGCAAAGTCCAGCGTCGGGTCAATCTTGCCGGTGACCCCCGTGCCGTCGAAGCCGACCTTGCCGCGCGAAAAGGTCAAGGTCGTGCCGGCGACGCTGATGGTGCCGCGCCGCATCTCCAGCCCGCCGCCCACCTGCGGCGCCGTGCTGGTGCCGCGTATGCGCAGGTTGCCCGCAAGCTCCGCGTCCACCCCGCGCCCACGCACGAACACGGCGCGCGGCACGCTCACGGTCAGGTCCAGGCCGACGGGAGCACCAGGCGCAGCCGGGGCCGGGGGGCGCTGGCCCGGCCGGCGCACGTCCAGCACCGCTATCGTGGCCGGCAGCCGCTCGGGGATGCGTATCTCTGCCGCCCGCACCAGCACGGTGCCGCCCGCCTGCAATCCGTTGGTGGCGGGGCCGCGCAGGGTCAGGTCCGCATCCAGGTCCGCCGTCAGCAGGTCGGACGCCAACGGGCGCGCGTTCCGCAGCGTGACCCGCAGGTCCACCGGCAGCCCCGGGGCCAGAACGCCTACCGTGCCGCTCGCCGCCACCGTGCCTGGCCCGGCGCGGCCCTGCAGGCTGATGATGCGCACGGTGTCGCCGTCCGCCCGCAGGCTCGCCGACAGGTCGGTGATCCGCACGCCCTGGGCGAAGTCCTGCACCTCGCCGCCCGCCAGCGTCGCCGTTCCCGCGATGCGCGGCGCGGCTGCCGTGCCCGTCACC
>CAXTDP010000574.1:0-4147 GCA_964242295.1 uncultured Acetobacteraceae bacterium
GGTCGGGTGACGCCGGTGCTTGAAGACCCCCTCACCCCAGCCCTCTCCCGGAGGGAGAGGGAGCAGCAGGGCATCATTAGTTTCGCCGATGTGGAGGCTGCGGCGCGGCGTATTGCCGGGCGGGTGCTGCGTACCCCTGCCCTACCGTCCGACGCCGTCAGCCGCGCTACCGGCGCGCAGGTCACGCTGAAGCTGGAGAACCTACAGGCCATCGGCTCCTTCAAGGAGCGCGGTGCCGCCAACCGCCTTGCCCTGCTGACCCCGGCGGAGCGCCAAGCCGGCGTCGTCGCGATGTCCGCAGGCAACCATGCCCAGGCCGTTGCCCGCCACGCCGGGCTGCTGGGCGTGCGGTCGGTCATCGTCATGCCGCGCCACACGCCCAGCACCAAGGTCACACGCACCCGCGCATGGGGGGCCGAAGTCATCCTGCATGGCGACAACCTGCTGGAAGCTGCGGCCCATGCCCATGCCCTGTCTGCCCGGGATGGCCTGGTGTTCGTCCACCCCTATGACGACCCGGCCGTCATGGCTGGGCAAGGCACCCTGGCGCTGGAGCTGCTGCAGGACGCCCCGGACCTGGATGTCTTGTTGATCCCCGTCGGCGGCGGCGGCATGATTTCCGGCTGCGCGGTCGCCGCCACGGCGATGAAGCCCGGCATCGAGGTGATCGGCGTCGAGGTCGCCGCCTATGCCAGCCTCAGCCAGACCCTGGCTGGCGTCGCCGTGCAGACCGGCGGCTCCACCATCGCCGAGGGCATCGCCGTCCACCAGGTCGGCGCGCACTGCCTGGAGGTGATACGCGCCCACGTGTCGGACGTGGTGGTGGTGCCGGAGCGCGTGGTGGAGGACGCCATCGCCCTGCTCGCCGAGGGCGCCAAGCAGGTGGCGGAGGGCGCAGGTGCCGTGGGCGTCGCGGCCCTGCTGGCGCATCCCGCCCGGTTTGCCGGGCGGCGCGTCGGCATTCCCGTCTGCGGCGGCAACATAGACGGGCGCATCCTGGCCAACGTGCTGCTGCGCGGGCTGCTGCGCGACGGACGGCTGCTGCGCCTCAACATGGACATCCCCGACCGCCCTGGCGTGCTGGCCGACATCGCCGGGCTGATCGGCAACTCCGGCGGCAACATCATCGAGGTCGTGCACCAGCGCCTGTTCGACGCCCCCAGCGTCCAGGCGGCGGAGCTGGAGCTGATGGTCGAGGCCCGTGACCCGGCCCATGCCGACGAGATCACCGAGGCCCTGGCAGTGCGCTACGTCGTCCGCCGCGCCTGACGGGCGTTGCGCCCCGGCCCGGTTCGCGCTTGGCTGAGGTCCTGATGATGCGGAGGCGGTGATGCGTCGGCGGATGCTCCTTGCGGCAGGCGGCGCGCTTGTCCTGCCGGCCCCGGCCCGGGCGGCCGACGTGGTGGACCTTCAGCTCGTATTGGCCGTGGACGTGTCCCGCTCCATAGATGAGGACGAGGCCCGGCTGCAGCGCGAGGGCTACCGCACCGCGATGATAGATCCGCGTGTGGTGGCTGCGGTTACCGGCGGCGTAGCGGGAGCGGTGGCAGTCGCCTATGTCGAGTGGGCCGGCATGGGCTACCAGCAGCTCGTCATCCCCTGGACCCGGATCGCCGGCCCGGCGGAAGCCACCGCTTGGTCCGACCGGCTGGCGCGCAGCCCGCGGCAGAGCGTGTCCTGGACCAGCATCTCCGGCGCCCTTTCCTACAGCCGCCGCCTGCTGGCCGATTGCCCGTGGGAGGGGACGCGCCGCGTGGTGGACGTGTCCGGCGACGGCCCGAACAACAACGGCCCGCCAGCCGAGGACGAGCGGGACCGGCTGGTCGCGGAGGGCATCACCATCAACGGCCTGCCCATCGTCAACGACCGCCCCAACTTCGGCGTGCAGCCGGGTCAGGACTTGGAGCCGTATTACCGGAACTCGGTGATCGGCGGCCCCGGCGCGTTCCTGATCGCCGCGGAGGACTTCGCATCGTTTGGCGCCGCCATACGGCGGAAGCTGGTCCAGGAGATCGCGGGGATGCCGGACGCGCCGTCCTGGGGCTGAGGTTCAGCCACCGCCAAAGCCTTGCAGCTCTGTGACAAGGCATCTGCCAACCTGCGGGAGCACCCGGCAGCATTCCGCTGACGATCCAGGTCTCCGTGCCATTGCTCCGGGACGCTGACCAACCCTGCTATCTCGTCCACCTTGCAAGCGACACGTTCCGCCCAGCCCGTCGTTACCCGCAGCGGCATGCTGCCGAGCGACCGCAGCGTGGTGCTGCACGCTGGCCCTGCGTCGCCCAAAGCGGCCTGCACCCGTAAATAACTGCCGAAACATGAGGGAGAGACGGAGCAGCACCCTATGCCGTCGCACAACTCCGCACCACTGCCGCCGGGTCGCCGCGCAGCACCTCATGCCGCGTGCCCCCGTCTTCCCGCACGAAACGTATGTCGAATGTCTGCCCGCCCACCCGCAGGTCGCGCAGCGTCAGCTCCGGCAGCCAGTCCGGCAGCACCGGGTTAATCCGCAGCACGCCCGCCGGCGCGTCCGGCTGCAGGCCCAGCATCGCCTGCACCAGCGCGAACACCGACCCCGCCGCCCAGGCCTGCGGCACGTTGGCGCCCAGGTATTGCACGGGAAAGCTCGTGTCCTCCCGCTGCAGTCCCGAATACAGCTCCGGCAATTGTCGCTGGGTGAAGAATCCGGCGGCGCGGTTGATGTCCTGCGCCACGGCATTCGCCTCGGCATGGAAGCCATAGCGCTTGAATCCCAACGCAATCAGGCTGTTGTCGTGCGGCCAAACCGAGCCGTTCTGGTAGGAAAACGGGTTGAACGACGGGTTCGCTGCTGTCAGCGTCCGGATGCCCCAGCCGCTCCACATGTCCGGCTGCATCAGCCGCTGCACGACACACGCAGCCCGGTCTGGCGGCACGATGCCGGACCACAGCAGATGCCCGGCGTTGCTTGCCACCGTGGTCACCAGCCGCTTATCCGCATCCAGGCTCAGGCCGTAGCAGCCTTCGGCCTCATCCCAGAACACCTCGTTGAACCCGATGAACAGCGCCTCGGCCTTGGCGTCCAGCGCGGCGGCCCGGCTGGCGTCGCCCAGCGCGGCATAAACCTCCGCCATGCCGCGCCAGGCGGCATAAACGTAGCCCTGTAGTTCGCACAGCGCCTTGGGGTTGCTGACCCGGGTGCCGTCGGTGTTGACGATGGCGTCGCCGCTGTCCTTCCAACCGACGTTCTCATAGCCCGCGCCGGAGCGGGTGCCATATTCCTGGAAGCCGTCGCCATCCCGGTCGCCGTAATTATCTATCCAGGACAGGCATCCCTCGGCGGTCGGCAGGTGCTGGCGCAGCAGGTCCAGGTCGCCGGTCGCCCGCCAGGTCGCGTGCAGGACGACCAGGTATAACGGCGTTGCGTCGGCGGTGCCGTAATAGGGCGTGTGCGGGATCAGGTGCAAAGCCGCCAGCTCACCCAGGCGCAGCTCATGCAGGATCTTGCCGGGTTCGGCGTCCCGGTAGTCGTCGCGGGTCTTCGCCTGCCAGCGCCCGAGCACGTCCAGCGCCGCCCGGCCCAACTGCGAGTCCAGGATGATGGTTTGCAGGGCGACGATCAGCGTGTCGCGGCCGAACAATGCCACGAACCATGGCAAGCCGGCTGCGGTGATGGTCTTCGCCCCATCCGAACCTTCGACGGGCAGGCGCAGGGCGGCGATGTCTTCCACCGCCTGCTCATACATGCGGGCAAAGGCATGGCCGCCGGCGTCCAGCTTGAGGACGCCGGTCTGCCAGTCCGCCAGCTCCCGGGCCTGGCCAGTGCCGGGACCAAGGTCGCAGGTGACGGGCGCCGGGTAGGACGTGTCGCCGTCGCGCAGGTCATACAGCAACACACCATCCCAAGTGGCGCCGGGCTTCAGTTCGATGGCGAAGCTGATGCGGCCATTGGCATAAACGGCCGGCACCGGGCTGCGCGCGGTGACGCGGATCTCGCGGTAGAAATCGCCGTTGCGGTAGCCGGTCGTCAGTATGCCGTCGCCATCCGACCAGGCGCTGCTGATGCGGCCGCGGCGGACGATGCGGCCGGACTTCACCTCGAAAATGTCAGCAAAGTCGCTGCGGATGGCGATTTCCAGGTTGAAGCGGACGGTGGCACGGCCGTGGT
>CAXTDP010000575.1:0-4144 GCA_964242295.1 uncultured Acetobacteraceae bacterium
GCCCTCGGCGGTGGCCGCGGTGCAGCCATCGGCGCCCTGGGCGGCGCCGGCGTCGGCGCGGCAACAGGCGCCGTGAGCACGCCGACCCGCCCATACTACCAGCAGCAGCCGCAGCCGTATTACCAGCCGCGCCCGTACGGATATTGATGGCTGACCTGGCCGGAAGCACGCGGCTTCCGGCCAGGTCCGTCCTATGCCGACAGCGCCTCCGGCTCGGTCCGGGCGCGCTTCACCAGTAATTTGTTGAGGGCATGGACGTAGGCCCGCGCCGAGGCAACGATGGTGTCGGTGTCGGCACCCTGGCCGTCCACCATCTTGCCACCCTCCTCCAGCCGCACCGTCGTCTTGGCCTGGGCGTCCGTGCCCTCGGTCACCGCGCCGACCGAGAACAGCAGCAGCCGCGCCTCATGCGGGAACAGGATGCGTATGGCGTTGAACGTCGCGTCCACCGGGCCGTCGCCGGTGGCGTCTGCCTGCAGCACGGCGCCGTCCACCTCCAACTCCAGCGCCGCCTTCGCCGGGCCGCGCGACCCCGCATGGATGTCCAGCGACACGAAGCGGATGCGGGTGTTGTCCCGCCCGACCTCATCGTCCACCAGCGCCACGATGTCGTCGTCGTAAACCACCTTCTTGCGGTCGGCCAAGTCCTTGAACCGGCGGAAGGCATCGTTCAGCTTGTTGTCGCCGACCTCGCCATAGCCCAGGGCACGCAGCTTGTCGCGGAACGCCGCACGGCCGGAGTGCTTGCCCATCACCAGGCTGCTCTTGGTCCAACCCACGCTCTCGGGCGTCATGATCTCATAGGTCGCGGCGTTCTTCAGCACGCCGTCCTGGTGGATGCCGCTCTCGTGCGCAAAGGCGTTGCGTCCGACGATGGCCTTGTTCGGCTGCACGTCGAAGCCGGTGATGGTGGACAGCAGCTTGCTGGTCCGCAGGATGCTGGTCGTCACGATGCCGGTCTGGTAGGGCGCAACGTCGGGCCGGGTGCGTATGGCCATCGCCACCTCCTCCAGCGCGGCGTTGCCGGCGCGCTCGCCGATGCCGTTGATCGTGCACTCGATCTGCCGCGCGCCGGCGCGCACCGCGGCGAGCGTGTTGGCGACGGCCAGGCCCAGGTCGTTGTGGTTGTGGGTGGACAGCACCACCCCGTCCGCGCCGGGCACCCGCTCCCGCAGCATGGTGAAGATGCGCGTCATGTCGTCGGGGACCGAGTAGCCCACGGTGTCCGGCACGTTGATGGTGGTGGCGCCGGCCTTGATCGCAGCCTCGACGCAGCGGCACAGGAAGTCCGGCTCGGTGCGGCTGCCGTCCTCCGCCGACCATTCCACGTCGTCGGCGTGCTGCCGGGCCAGGGCGACGGAGTCCGTCGTCAGTTGCAGCACGGCGTCCGGCTCCATGCGCAGCTTGTACTTCATGTGCAGCGGGCTGGTGCTCAGGAAGACGTGGATGCGCTTGCGCGCGGCGGGGCGCAGGGCCTCGGCGGCGCGCAGGATGTCGGCCTGGCCGGTGCGGGCCAGGCCGCAGATGACGGGGCCGCGTATGTGCCGGGCGATGCTCTGCACGCTCTCGAAGTCGCCGGGCGAGGCGATCGGGAAGCCGGCCTCCATCACGTCCACGCCCAGCTCGGCCAGCGCCTCGGCCATGCGCAGCTTCTCGGTCAGGTTCATCGAGAAACCCGGCGACTGCTCGCCGTCGCGCAAGGTGGTGTCGAACATGATGACGCGGCTGTCCGGCAGGTCGCCGAAGCTCGGATGGTTGATGGTCATGGAGGGCCTCGTGGGAAGGTGTGTGTGCGGGACGGCAGCCAGGGCTTGAACCCCCGGGCAGTGCCGGCGCAGCTATCCGCCCGGCGTTATGCCCGAGGGCCGATAAGTCGAAGGAGGAGCGTCAGCCCGGTCAGCCGCACGGCCGCGCGCAAGACGGTGCGCAGCATGGCGGCGAGGATGAACATGGTGAGCGACGACAGCACGGCTGCAAGCTAATCCGGTTGCACCAGGCATGGCAAGCACGGTGCCGCATCAGTGATGCGCGCCCGGGCATCCCGCGCACGAGCGCACCGTTGCCACCGTTACGGAGATAAGGAGGCAAGCCATGATCCCCACGCGGCTGCACGGAGCGATAGATTACGGCGTGGCAGCCCTGCTCGGCAGCCTCGCCACGTCCAGCAATCTCCCGGTGCCGGTGCGGCGCGCCCTGGGGACTGCCAGCCTGTATCACACAAGCTATGCCGTGCAGACCGACTACGAGGCCGGGCTGGCGCCGCATGTGACCATGCGCCAGCATCTGGCGCTTGATGCGCTGGGCGGCATGGCGCTAGTCGGCGCCGGGCTGCTGATGCGCCGCCAGCCCGCGGGCGCCCGGGCGCTGCTGCTCGCCTTCGGCCTGTCCGAGCTGGCCGTGGTCGCGCTCAGCAGCGCCAACCCCGTAAGCGGCCCCGGCAGCGGCGGCGGTCTGGCCGAGCGTATGCTGGGCGCCGCCGCCTCGACCCAGGCCGGCTACCCGCCGTTGGATGTGCCCAAGCCCGTCGCGGACGATGTTCTGATCGTGGACAGCGTGATGCCCGGCCTGGTGGGCAAGGTGCTGCCAGTTCGCATGACAGTCATGCGCCTGCCGGATGGCGGGCTGTTGCTGCATTCCCCCACCCGCTACAGCATCCCCTTGAAGCAGGCACTGGAGAAGATCGGCCCGATCCGGCACTTGGTCGCACCCAACTTCGCCCACTGGATATTCCTGCAGGACTGGCAGCGTGCATGCCCGGACGCGACGACCTGGGCGGCCCCTGGGCTGCGCGAACGGTCGCAGGTGCAGGCCAGTGGCGTGCGCCTCGACCACGACCTGTCGGACGCCGCCCCGGCCGAATGGGGCGGCGCGGTTGGAGTGACCACCGTGCCAGGCGGCCTCGGCTTCCACGAAGTGGCGCTGTTCCACCGGCCCACCCGCACGCTGGTGCTGACCGACCTCGTGCTGAACCTGGAACCCGGCAAGCTGCCTGCCGCATTGCGCCCGCTGGCACGGCTATTCGGCATGACCGCGCCCCAGGGAATGGCGCCGCCCCAACTGCGAGGGATCGTCAAGCTGGACCGGGCGGAAGCCGCACGCAGCGCATCAAGGCTGCTCAAGCTGGAACCAGAGCGTGTCATCTTCGCGCACGGGCGCTGGTTCGAGCGGGATGGCACGGCGGCGTTGCGGCGCTCGCTCCGCTGGCTGCTGGACTGAGCCGGCACGGCGGCCAGCCCAGATGGGCGCCGCAACCTTTATCCCAGCAAGTGCCCGAACCGCCGTGCCTTGGTCGCCAGGTAGTGGTCGTTCACCCCATTGGCCCGCACCACCAGAGGCTCCCGCCCGGCAATTTCGATGCCGCAGGCGGCTAGTGCTGCCAACTTGTCCGGGTTGTTGGTCAGCAGCCGCACCCGCGGGATGCCAAGCTGGGACAGCATGGTCGCCGCCGGCAGGAAGCTGCGCTCATCCGCGTTCCAGCCCAGCGCCCGGTTGGCATCCAGCGTATCCAGGCCGCGATCCTGCAGGGCGTAGGCGCGCAGCTTGTTGGTCAAGCCGATCCCCCGCCCCTCCTGCGCCAGGTATAGCAGCACGCCGCACCCGTCCGCCGCGATGCGGCGCATCGCCGCACGCAGTTGCGGCCCGCAATCGCAGCGCAGGCTGCCCAGCAGGTCGCCGGTGAAGCACTCGGAATGCACCCGGGCCAGCGGCGCCTCCGGGCCGGCGTGGTGCTCCGGCCGGCCAATCAGGATCGCTAGGTGCTCGATCCCTGCGTCCGGGGCGCGGAAGGCGACGATGCGGGCGTCGGGAGCGTCCTCCAGCGGCACATGCGCCTCCGCCGCCCGCACCAGCGCCGCGGCCGATGCGTCGGGATGGTCCAGCACGTCGGCTGCCGTGACCGACAGTAGCGCCAAGCCAGTGGCGCGCGCAGCAGCGTCCAGCCGGGCCGGCGCAACCAAGGCTGCCGGCAGCAGCCGCCCCAGCTTGGCCAGCGCCAGTGCCGCGCCTGCCAACTCCGGCAGCGGCGCCGGTTCCGGCGGATCGGCCAAGAGTTGCTCGGCGGTCGGGTCTGCCATGCCGCGCAGGACTGCGGGGTTGAGCAGCCGCCCGGCAGCCAGCGCCAGCGCCGGCAAGTCGGGCGGCACCG
>CAXTDP010000576.1:0-4142 GCA_964242295.1 uncultured Acetobacteraceae bacterium
TCCTCGACGTACGCACGGCGGTGCTGAACGACACGCTCGAGGACGCCTTCCGCTCTCGCCACCCCGGCTTCCGCCCCGCAAACGACGACGAGGTAATCGCAACAGCGGCGTAATTACCCCATAGGTCTGCATGCTCTCATGTATGGCAGGCGTTACGGTTTTATGCCTGAGCGAGGCCGACGGGAGGGCAGCATGTGTCGCGACGTGACGTAGTATGCGCGGTAGCCACAGCCGGGGTGCCGGCGTGGTGGCCGAGGTGCTGGACCGGCGCCGACTGGCACTCTGGGGGTCCGACCTTTACGGCGCGCAGCGGGGCCATACCGAGGCGTGGCAGATCTGCTTGCCGCGCCAGCGCAGCGACCGCTCTTACGCCTTCAACGCCGACGGTGCCGCGTTCGCGCGGTACATAAGGGTGCTGCTCCGCGCTGTCGTGCTCGCGCGACGCCACGATACCCTGGGCTGAAGCACACGGCACGGATACCTTAAGCGCTTTAAGTGCGCACGCAAGGCCATTATGGCACTGTTCTCTGACCTTCGGGACAGCCAACGCCTGCGGAAACGAGACGGTAAACTCCGCCCGGACCTGTTCACCTTCCTCGAACATCCCAAACGACCAGCCGACAACAACGGGTCCAAACGGGAAATGCGGCCGACCGTCACTGGCTGCGAGGTCGCCGGCGGGTTCCGCTCCGCTTGGGGAGCTGACATGTCGACGGGCGTGCGCTCCGTCATCCACACTGCCACACGCCGTAGCCAGGGCGCCCGCCAAGCTACCAAGCGGACCTTGCGCAGGCAGGCCTACTCTTACCCTGGTTGCGCAGACACCGCTTGTCTTAGGCCGGCGTCGCTCCGGGACCAAATGACTGACCGGTCAGCGATTCGGCTCTCCCTAAGCTTCTATTTGCATGCTAACCTCTCTGGTAACAACGGAGCGCGCCTATGGGAAGACCAGGATGCAAGCGCATCGTCATCGCTGCAAGTAAAGGAGGAGCGGGCAAGAGCCACATGACGCGCAATCTCGCCGTGGCAGCAGCGCACGACGGACGCAGTATCGCTACCGCCGACCTTGATCCGCAAGCCACCCTAACCATTTGGTCGCGCCGAAGGCCAGATACACTTCCTCGGATCCCGCACTATCGGGTAGCGTGGAACGACGCTGCCGCCTTACTCGATGACGCGGAGGTAGGTAACGTTTCTACTCTATTTGTAGATACGCCGCCCTCCATAGAGGCTCAACCGGCCGCTTTCTCGATCGTGCTTGGTGCGGCGGACTTGATTGTCGTGCCTTGTCGGGCGACCTTCGATGATGCCGAGAGCGTAGCTCCGTTCCTCAGGCATCTGCGACAGGATGGACGGCCAGCTATCGTAGTGCTGAACTGTGTTAAACCGCGTGTGAATATCAATGCCGTTAAGTCATATTTGATTGAAGCAGGGGAGCTTTGCCCAGTTGAGATCGCCGATCGCACGGATTACGCCCGAGCGGGCGCTAAAGGTATGGGACTTCTCGACATCCCAAATCACCCGGGTGGTGAAGAAATCCGAGCGGTATGGCAATTCGTGAAAGGTAGAGTATGGGGCCGGGCAAGAGTGAAGGTGAGGGCGTAACATGGCTAGGCTGAGGCTTGATGCTCCGCCTGCCAGAGTTTTGTTGGAAGGGGATGCCCGAGTTACTGCCTTGCAGCACGCGAAGCGCGAGCCGCGCACATCCGACGACTATGTCGAAGCCATTGGCACTCTTTGGGGTCGGGCCCAGTCTGCATTCCTAGAAATTGGGAGATTGTTGCTGAAAGCTAAAGAGAGTCTTCCTCATGGCGAATATACTGCAGCATTAGAGGCAAAGCTGCCGTTTTCAAGTCGCACGGCATACCAGTTACGCGAGGCGACACGCTGGGCATTGGAGATGGATAGGCGACAGACCATCACGCTTGATCGGCTGCCGGGTAGCTACAGCATCATCTACCTTCTTTCCACGCTCGATCCGCCTATGCTGGAAGCTGCGGAGAGTGATGGGTTGGTTCGCCCCGACTTACGCCGCGCCGAGCTTCTAGCCTGGCGCCAGAACAAGGCGGGTAGGATAGAAGACCGGGCGAGCCTGGAAGCCCGCTATGATAAGCTGCGTCGAGAGCGCGAGCGGTTGGAGAGCGAAATACGCCAGATTGAGGCGACCCTGGCGAACAGCCGGTGATGCCTGACTGCCCCCGGCATCTTGGTCGCCTTGTGACACCATTGGTCTTAAATTCACAACAAGAGTAACTGATAACCTGTTGTAAACAGGAGCTGGTCTGAGAGGATCATGTGCATGGCCTGGTAGGCACTGATGCCGCAGAGTGCGGCTATGCCGACGACGGTGCGGAAGCCGGCAACCTGATCCTTGCGCCAATAGGATTGGAAGCCATCAGTGACTTTGCCGCAGGTGAGCATGTGACACACGGCGGCCATTTTCGGCGTCGCCGTGCCATAGCGTAGGGACTGAGTTCTTTGGGGAACATCACTCGCAGCACCCAATGTCCCTCCGGTTCTCGACCTGTGAAGGGCAGCGCGCGGCATAGGCGAACAGCCGGTAATCGAGCGGTAGGAAGGACACTTAGCAGCGCCGCGCCAGGCTGGTAACGCTGCCGCGCCCGACCTCAGGCTCAACGGCGGCGATGGCACGCAGTCTGGGAAAGCGGGGCTCGGTAGGGAGGCGCCGGCCCGGGGTCACCCAGCCTACGTCTTGGATGACAAGTTGCAAGCGGAATTATACTTACCGTCCTATGCTTTGACTGTTTTGGCTCAACGCGCGGCTGCGACGGATTGGATGCGGTCTGCGTTTCAATGAACCAGTTCCAGGCGGCGCAGCAGCGATCCACGATCATGTCATAGGTGTCGAACACGCTGTCGCTTGGCTTGTTGTTGCGCAGGTAGTCCCAGACGTTCTCAACGGGGTTGAGTTCAGGAATGTAGGGCGGCAGGTGCAGGAGGCTGACGTTCCCTGGCACGCGCAGGCGCCCGCGGGTTTTGTGCCAGCCCGCGCTGTCGCAGACTAGCACGGCATGCGCGCCGGCGGCGACGCTGCGGCTTACCTCGGCCAGGTGCAGGTTCATGGCGTCCGTGTTGGCGTAGGGCAGCACCGGTGCCGCGCCCACGCCGCACTCGGCGCACACGACGCCAAACAGGTAGGCCCACTTGTAGCGCAGGTCCTTCGGCGCCTGCGGCCGGCTGCCCCGCTCGGCCCACACGTAGGTCAGCGTCCCTTGCTGCCCGACCCTGGCCTCGTCCTTACATGAGGGTTCGGCCGTCAATAGCGTTTCTAAATGCGAAACTCCTTGCCGGGTCGAGTTGGGGTCATCAAGGCTGTTGGGCCCGGGGCGGTTCTGCGTCCCGGCGACGGCTGCATCATCTTACATGTGGTCGGGCCAGTGGCGTGGTCGCAAACCATAATGCCTCATGCACGAGGCATTGCCCCAGTAAAGCGCGGCCCACCTGAAACGCGGCGGCTCCACACCACCATAGAAGATGACGGTCGCGCTTCCCGTATCGCCGCGAGCGGCGAAGCCGCCTGCGGCAATCCTGTTGGCTTATGCCATGGTCACGGTCTTCGCCCTGAATTCAATGCTTTCCGGCACCACGCCGGTTTCGACATAGCGCCAGAGCGCAATCAGCAGCTTCCTGGCCATGGCCACGATGGCGATCCGACGCGTGCGCCCTTGCAGCGTGCCGACGCGCTCGCGGAACCAAGCGGCCAGCGCACTGCCAGGCTGGTAGCGCAGCCATAGCCAGGCGAGCTGGATCAGCGTCGTGCGTGCACGCGGGTTACCCGCTCGGCTGATGCCCCGGTCACGGTCCATGCCTCCGCCTTGGTAGTGCATAGGCGCGATGCTGACGTAGCTCGGCAGCTGGCGGCGGTTAGCAAACGAGTGGGAAAATACCTCGCGCACCAGCACGGCGGAGAAGTTCTCGCCGATGCCTCGGATGCGCTGGAGGGGTGTGATCTTCAGCGCCGTTGCCTTGTCGGCCGCTGCTGCTTTGGCCGTAGCGGCCAACGCTGCCGCGCGCTCGGCTTCAAGGCCCCGGATCAGCTCCAGTGCCAGCACGAGCCGGCGCCGCGGACGATCAAGCTCGGCTCGCAGCAGCGGCGGCAAGGGCCTGCCGTCCCCCGTGCG
>CAXTDP010000577.1:0-4139 GCA_964242295.1 uncultured Acetobacteraceae bacterium
CCGCCGTCATCGGATCAACGTTGGCGGTGCCGCGTATGCCATCGGTGCCGAACAGCCGTCGCTTGCTCATGCCTAAACCCTTAACCGTTGCATGAGGCATACCCTAGCCTTCCAACCCCTGCCAGACGCGCAGCGCCTGCACAGTGGCAGCCACATCGTGCACCCGCAGAATGCTGGCCCCCTGTGACACGGCATACAGCCCTGCAGCAACCGATCCCGCCATCCGGCTAGCGGGGTCCGCCACGCCGGAAAGCCCGCCGATGAAGCCCTTCCGTGACACCCCGACAAGGATAGGGCAGCCAAGATTACGGAACGCTGAAAGACCGCGCAGCAGGGCAATGCTGCCCGCCGACGTCTTGGCGAAGCCGATCCCGGGATCAACGGCGATGTCTGCCCGGCGTATGCCCGCCGCCTCCGCCTGGGCCACGCGGGCGGAAAGCTCGGCCAGGACATCGCTGACCACATCGTTGTAGGTAGTCATGCCGGTCATTGTGGCCGGAGTGCCACGCATGTGCATCAGGACAACGGGGCAGCCGCGGGCAGCCACCAGGGGCAGCGCATGGGCATCATGGGACAGGGCGGACACATCGTTGACGACCGTGGCGCCTGCGTCCAATGCCGCGGCCATCGTATCGGCGTTGCGGGTGTCCACCGACAGCTTCACGCCTGCGGCGGCAAGTGCGGTGATGACCGGCAGGATGCGGCGCCGCTCCTCCTCCGGCGGGGTCGAGGTGGAACCGGGCCGTGTACTTTCCCCGCCGACATCCAAGATGGCGGCTCCGTCGGCGATCATCTGCAAGCCTGCTGCAACGGCAAGGCCAGGGTCCAGATGCAGCCCGCCGTCGCTGAAGCTATCCGGTGTGGCATTCAGGATGCCCATGACAGCCGGTCCCGGTGGCAGCTCCGCCCAAGGCCCAGGCAAAGAAAAGGCCGGTCCCGCTTCCACAGGACCGGCCCAAGCTTCAGTCATCCAGCCCTAGCTCGGCTGGGGCTGCGGTCCAAGCCCGCCAGTGGGCGGCGGCGCCAAGGGTCGCCCGGAAGTCGGGACGGAAGCCCGGCGGCTTTCCGGCGCCGGCTCGTCCATGACCACCCTCACGATGGGATCGCCACGCAGCACAGTCCGGATCTCGTCTCCGGACAGCGTCTCATATTCCAGCAACGCACGTGCAAGACGGTGCAGGTCGTCGAGCCGCGCCGTCAGGAGCGCCTTCGCACCATTATAGGCGTCGTCAATGGTGCGCTTGATCTCGCCGTCGATCTCGCGCGCCGTCACCTCGGACACGTTCTTGTTCTGCGTCACCGAGTGGCCCAGGAACACCTCCTGGCTGTTGTCGCCATAGGCGATCATGCCGAGCTTGTCGCTCATGCCCCATTCGGTAATCATGGCGCGGGCCAGTCCAGTCGCCTGCTTGATATCACTCGAAGCACCACTCGTGACACGGTCGGCACCGAAGATCAGCTCTTCTGCAACGCGGCCGCCCATCGCCAGGCGTATCTTCGACAGCGCCCAGGCCTTGCTGTAGCCGAGACGATCACCCTCTGGCAGGCTCATCACCATACCCAGGGCACGGCCACGCGGTATGATGGTGGCCTTGTGGATCGGCTCAGCATCTGGGTCGCTGATTGACACCAGGGCATGGCCGGCCTCGTGATAGGCTGTCAACCGCTTCTCCTCCTCGCTCATGACCAGGGAGCGGCGTTCGGCACCCATCATCACCTTGTCCTTGGCGAACTCGAACTCCGTCATCGCCACGACCCGCTTGCCCAGCCGGGCCGCCACCAGCGCGGCCTCGTTCACAAGATTGGCCAGGTCCGCGCCGGAGAACCCCGGCGTGCCACGGGCAATCACCTTCGGGTCAACGTCGCTAGACAGCGGCACCTTTCGCATGTGCACCCGAAGGATCTTCTCCCGCCCGCCAACGTCAGGGTTCGGCACCACAACCTGGCGGTCGAACCGGCCAGGACGCAGCAGCGCCGGGTCAAGCACGTCCGGACGGTTGGTCGCGGCAATAAGGATCACGCCCTCGTTCGCCTCGAAGCCATCCATCTCGACCAGCATCTGGTTGAGAGTCTGCTCGCGCTCGTCATTGCCGCCACCCAGGCCGGCACCGCGATGGCGACCGACGGCGTCAATCTCGTCAATGAAAATGATGCAAGGCGCATTCTTCTTGCCCTGCTCGAACATGTCGCGCACGCGGCTCGCACCGACACCGACGAACATCTCAACGAAGTCGGAACCGGAGATGGTGAAGAACGGCACGTTGGCCTCGCCAGCGATGGCGCGGGCCAGCAGCGTCTTACCGGTGCCCGGCGGACCCACCAGCAGCACACCCTTGGGGATCTTGCCGCCCAGCCGCTGGAACTTTTGCGGGTCCTTCAGGAACTCGACAATTTCCTGCAGCTCGCCCTTTGCCTCGTCAATGCCAGCCACGTCCTCGAACGTCACGCGGCCTTGCTTCTCCGTCAGCATACGGGCACGCGACTTGCCGAAGCCCATCGCACGTCCGCCGCCAGATTGCATCTGCCGCATGAAGAACACCCAAACGCCGACCAGCAGCAGCATGGGCACCCAGCTCAGCAGGATGTGCACCAACTGGTTGTCGCTTTCCTCCGGCTTGGCCTGCACCCGCACGCCCTTGTCGGTCAGGCGGCTGACCAGCATCGGGTCTTCCGGAGTGAAGGTTTGGAAAGTCGTTCCATCGGCGCGGACGCCGGAAACGGTGCGGCCCTGAATCGTCACGTCGCGCACGCGGCTCGAGTTCACGTCGTTGACGAAGTCAGAATACGCGACGCGGTTGTCCGCGCGCTGCGCCGCATTGGGTTGGAAGAAGTTGAACAGTGCCACGAGCAGTAGGGCTATTATGACCCAGAGCGCGAGGTTACGGCCGAAATTGCTCATCATATGATCCTGGCGATCCAGTCATCAAACCCGGGTCCTGGGCGCAGCATTGGATTGAACCCGGCCATTCCTTCCCGGCTCAACATGGGCCGGCGCCACCACTCAGACGTGCAGATAGTGTGTCCCTGCCCGCTCCGCATCCCCGCACCTGTCACGCCGTGACGAAAGCGGCAGGCGCGACGGGACGGGCAGGCCGGAACCAGACGGAAGCGCTGCGGCAAGCCGCCGCATTTGGATAGCAGAGATGCGGCACGGCAACGAGTGCACCATCCCTGCGCAGGGTTGGCAAGGTCTGCAGCAGCGCCGACGGCAGGGCCGAACGGCGCCGCACGCCGGCGGCGTCGGCTCCCAGAGGTCCCAAGCTCATGCCAGGGCCTGCGCCATCCGATGCCGCCTGGAACCGGCCATCCCAGCGTTGGTGCAGGCCGACGGCTCCCTCCATCGCCGAAGCCTCGCGGCCGACCAGCCAACCTGGGCCAAGCCGCCTTGCCGGAATGATGCGGGCGCCGTGCAGCGTGCTGTCATGGGCGGCATCGGCGCGCAGGCAGCCGGATAAACGCTGAAGCCCGGCAGATGGCGGCGGATATGCGGCGCCCGACAATGTCCAGACCAGGGCTGACAGGGCGTAGGCTCCCACAGGCGCCCTCAGATGCGCCACGCCGCAAGGGTGGATCAGGGCTGACGCCGCCAGCTCTGCTGCCGCTTCCGCCTCGGCCGCTGCCCGCGCCGCACCATACTCCCGCGCCTCCGCACCCAGCCGCGGCGGTTCGGCGGGATCGGACAGCAGGCCGGCCCGCAGGGCGGCGCGCGGAGTCGCCGGGTCGGTGTTGCTCGGGTCCTCGACCCATTCGATCCCTTGGACCCGCAGGGTCGCGCGCAGCCGGACCGGCGGAACCGCCAGCAATGGACGGATCAGGCGCACGGAGTCGGTGTGCGCCACTGCCGCCATCCCGGACAGCCCGGCCATGCCGCTGCCTGCAGCCCGGCGCAGCAGCAGCGTTTCGGCCTGGTCCCGCAGGTGATGGCCCAAAGCGAGGTCGGCCAGGCCGGCGTCGCGGCAGGCAACGCCCAGGAGGGCATACCGTACGGCACGCGCACGCCTGGCCAAGCCGGGACCATGCGGCAAGTTGGCCCGCAGCAGCCGCGCGGAGATGCCCAGCGCAGCCAGCCGGCGCATGGTCAGGCTGGCCTCCGACGCCGACTCCGGCCGCAGCCCATGGTCCACGACGCAGGCGAACGG
>CAXTDP010000578.1:0-4138 GCA_964242295.1 uncultured Acetobacteraceae bacterium
ACCCTGGAGCAGTTGCGCCAGCGCGGCCTGGACTGCGCCATCGTCGGCGGTGCCGGCACCGGCAGCTTCGAGCACGAGGCGGCAAGCGGCGTGTTCACCGAAATCCAGGCCGGCAGCTACGCCTTCATGGACGCGGACTATGCGCGCAACGGCGGCGGCGCGGCGGCCGGGTTTCGCCACGCGCTGTTCGTGCTGGCGACGGCCATGAGCGCGGCCCGGCCCGGGCTGGCGGTGCTGGACGCCGGGCACAAGGCAGTGGCGGTGGACAGCGGCCTACCGCTGCTATGGGACCGCCCTGGCGTGCGCTACACCGGCGCGTCGGATGAGCATGGCAAGCTGGAATGGGACAGGGACGCGACGGGACCGCGCCTCGGGGAGAAGGTCAGGCTGGTACCGGGCCATTGCGACCCGACGGTGGACCGCTACGACTGGTATGTCGGCGTGCGCGGCGGCCGGGTGGAGTGCCTGTGGCCGGTGGCGGCCCGCGGCGGCATGTCATGACGGGGTATTCGCCGGGATCGCTGATCGAGCCGGGGATGCGCGTCATGCACCCGGATCGTCCGGACTGGGGCGTGGGCCAGGTGCAGTCCGCCATCGGCGACCGGGTGACGGTCAACTTCGAGAATACGGGAAAAGTACTGGTGAACGCCGCGGTTGTGGCGTTGGTGATCCTTGACGACGACCGGGAGTAGGACTGCTTGCCTGCTCCCTTTCCCTCCGGGAGAGGGGTGGGGTGAGGGAAGCCGCAAGCACGGATGTTGGGCCATGAAGGACCACAGTGGCCCGCGTAATTTGGGCAGTTCATGCTGCTTGGTTTCCCTCACCCCAGTCCTCTCCCGGAGGGAGAGGGAGCAGGCAGCCTCCCAGCCGATGCAGCAGATCCTTGTCCCATCTGCCGCAATGGTGGGTTGAACCCGACCCCGGCAGCGCCGACACTATGGGCATGATTGATCCGTTCGGCCGCGCCATCACCTACCTGCGCGTTTCCGTCACCGACCGCTGTGACCTCCGCTGCGTGTATTGCATGTCTGAGAACATGACCTTCCTGCCCAAGGCAGAGGTCTTGTCCCTGGAAGAGCTGGAGCGCATGTGCGCCGCCTTCATCCGCCTGGGCACCCACAAGCTCCGCATCACCGGCGGCGAGCCGCTGGTGCGGCGTGACGTCATTACCCTGTTCCAGCGCCTCGGTGCCCGGATCGGCCACGGGCTGAGCGAACTGACGCTCACCACCAACGGCACGCAACTGGCCAAGCACGCGGAGGCGCTTGCCGCCGCCGGCGTCCGCCGGGTCAACGTCAGCCTGGACACCCTGGACCCCGTGCGGTTCGCCGCGGTCACCCGCTGGGGCAAGCTGGACAAGGTGCTCGAGGGCATCGCTGCGGCAAAGGCGGCCGGGCTGCACGTCAAGATCAACGCCGTCGCGCTCAAGGGCGTGAACGAGGACGAGATCACCGACATGCTGGCCTGGTGCGGCAAGCAGGGCCACGACCTTTGCCTGATCGAGACCATGCCGATGGGCGACATCGGCGGCGACCGCACTGACCAGTATCTGCCGTTGTCCCTGGTGCGCGCCCGGCTGCGCCGGGACTGGACGCTGCTCGACACGTCCTACCAGACCGGCGGACCCGCCCGTTATTTCGACGTGGCGGAGACCGGGACGCGGGTGGGCTTCATCACGCCGATGACCCACAACTTCTGCGAGTCCTGCAACCGCGTGCGGCTGACCTGCACGGGAACGCTGTATATGTGCCTGGGCCAGGACGATGCCGCGGACCTGCGCGGCGTGCTGCGCTCCGGCGCCGGCGATGCGGCGCTGGACGAGGCAATCCAGGACGCGATCACGCGCAAGCCAAAGGGACACGACTTCGTCATAGACCGCCGTCGCCCTGCGCCAGCCGTCGCACGGCACATGAGCCTGACCGGCGGCTAGAACCGTCCACCCTCAAACCTGGACATGCAATGCGGCGTAGCAGCCGTTGGCGAGCGGCAGCTTGCAGCTTCAGGTCCGGCAGCTTTGTTTCTGGCCATAACCATACCGGGCGTCAGCGCGTCTGCACATAGGCGCGCTCACCGGTGCGTCTGCAATACCAGACGTCCAGCACCTGTCCGGTGGTCGGGTCCAGGAACCGCTCCTCCGTCCGTTCCCAGCCGGGACCACTGGGCTTTTCCTCGGGCTGGCGCTTGTAGCCGCCGCTGCGGAACAACAGCCATGCCAGGATCGGACCCAACATGACGATGGCCCAAATCAGGAGGGCAGCCATCACACGGGTTCGATGACCGCGGCTGTGCCATAGGCGACGATCTCACTCATGCTTTGAGCGATCTCCGATCCGTCGAAGCGCATCATAACGACCGCGTTCGCGCCCATCGCCGTCGCGTTCTGCACCAGGCGGTCCAGCGCTTGCCGCCGGGCCTCCTCCAGCATCTGCGTGTATTCCTTGATCTCGCCGCCGACGATGGAGCGCAGGCTCGCCATGAAGTTGCCGCCCAGGCCCCGGCTGCGGACGACGACGCCGAAGCACTGGCCCATCATCCGCACGGTGCGATGCCCGGCGACGTTCTCGGTCGTGACGACAATCATCCTGGCGTGCCCGGTTCCATTTATTGCAGAACCATATTGATCCCAGGCGCCCGCGCCTGCAAGGGCCGGCCGTCGGGCGGCTTGCGCCGAAGTTTAAGCTCCGGCTGCTGAGCTGTCTTGGATTGGGCCGAAGCCTGCGGTTCCAGGCTCCAGCCGCGCCCCGCCCTGATGATCCCGCGGTCTGCCGCTAATGCTTCAGCACGTCGGCCAAGCTGACCCGGGCGCTGCCAGGCTGCAACGGCTGCGGCTGCTGCGGGCCAGGCGCCCAGCCGGTGACGGTCGCCATGCGCAGGGTGGCCGGCACCCGCCCTCCGTCCTGCGGCAATGCAGCCAAAGCCGCCGGGAACAGCGCACGCGGCGGCACGCGCCGGTCCCGTAATGCCACCGCATTGCCCTCCCCGGCGGCGCGCAGGTCGTGCAGCAGCGCAAAGGGGCTCGCATAGGCGATGGCGATGCTTTCCACGTCCGCCACCGGCAAGGCATAGCCCGCACGCTGCAGCAGTCCAGCCAGGTCGCGCAAGTCCGGAAACGGCGACACGCGCGGGGATGCGCCGCCTAGCATCTCCGCCTCGGCGCCCGTCAGCGCCGCGCGGAGTTCTGCCAACGTGCCCAGGGCGGGGAAGCTGGCCAGCAGCAGGCCGTCGGGCTGCAGCGCCTGGCGCAACTGGATCAGCGCGCCCGGCAGGTCGTTGACCCAGTGCAGCGACAGGCTGGCCACCACGAGGTCGAAGCTGGCCGGCGCAAAGGGCAGCCACTCCTCGTCCGCGGCGACGCAAGGGGCGCCATTGCGCCGGGCCATCGCCGGGGACAGGTCGCAACTGACGGTCTCGATCCCCCGGCCGCGCAGCAACGGTGCGACGGCGCCGCGCCCGCCCACGTCCAGGGCGCGGCTAAACCGGCGGGTGGTATCGTCCAGCCGGTCAAGCAGGCGCTCGGCGGCGTCCTGCAGGATCGGGGCGACTGCGTCCACCGTTGCGGCGGCACGGTCACGGTGCAGGCGCACGGCCCGGCGGTCAAAAGGAGCTGCGTCGGTCATGCCTCCCATGTGCGTCCGCACCGGCCCGCCGCCAAGGCCGCACCCAATGCTGGACGGGGACGTGCGCCACCCGGTAGTTTGCTTTCGTGTCCGCATCAGTCCCGTCCCCCGCCGCCGCCCGCGTGCTGGCTGCCCTGCGCCGGGCCGGCCGCGTTGCGCTGAACGTGCTGCTGCCGCCGCACTGCCTGACATGCGACAGCCCGGTGGAGGCGCCGGGCCAGTTCTGCCCGGGCTGCTTCGGCCGCACCACCTTCATCACCGCGCCGCTATGCCTGTCGTGCGGCACGCCGTTCGAGGCAGCGGGGCAGGGCGGCCTGGACGGCATATGCGAGGGCTGCCGGGCTTACCCGCCAGCCTGGGGCGCGGCACGGGCCGCCCTGCACTATGACGACCAGGCCCGGCGCATCCTGATGCCGTTCAAATATGGCGACCGGGTGGAGGTGGCGCACGCTCTTGCGCCGCACATGGCGCGGGCTGGGGCGGGACTGCTGCAGGAGGCCGACCTGCTGGTGCCGGTACCG
>CAXTDP010000579.1:0-4116 GCA_964242295.1 uncultured Acetobacteraceae bacterium
CGGCTTGATCGGGCGGGTTCGAAGGCCGTGCCATTGCGCCAGCATGGCACGGCGGCCCCGGCGCCGGAACCCGGTGCGCATGCAGGACGTTCCCGGTCCCACCATCACCGAGGTTTGAATGTCCAAGTCCCTGCTCGCCGCCCTCGTACTGCTGGCCGGACCTGCGCTGGCGCAGCAAGCCGCCACGCCGGCCATCCCCGGAGTGGTGGCGACGACCAACAACCCGAACCTGACCGTGTCGGCCGTCCGCTTGGACAGCGGCCAGCGCATCTCCCAGATCATCGGCGCCAGCGTGTTCAACGACGCCGGCGAGCGGATCGGCGGGATAGACGACCTGGTGATGGTCGAGGGCGACAAGGTGTCCGTCGCCATCATCGGCATCGGCGGCTTCCTGGGAATGGGCGCCAAGCTGGTCGCGGTGCCATATCAGCAGTTGAAGCACGAGGCCGACAAGCTGGTGCTGCCCGGCGTGACAAAGGACACCCTGGATGCCATGCCGAGCTTCAGCTACTGAGCTTACTGAGTTCCTGCTCCCTGTCCCTCTGGGAGAGGGTCGGGGTGAGGGGGAGGGCAAGCACGGTCCTCGGCGCTAATAGGCCCGGTCCCGATGGCGCCGCCAGTGCCCCGCTCCGCCGCCAAGACCCCCAACCCCGCCCCCCTCTTTCCGGGAAAGGCAGAAGTCGTTGACTTCCGGCCTACCTGCCCCTCAAAGTCCGCGCTTCCCTGGCTGCCGGCGATGGGCCGCGTGGCCAGGGCTGCGTCAAAACCGAGGTGCAAGTTACCCAAATGATCGCCGCCCTGATGCCGACGTACAACCGTGCCGACCTCGCTTTCGAGCGGGGCGAAGGCGCCTGGCTGTTCGCGACGGACGGCCGACGATTCCTCGACTACGGAGCCGGCATCGCCACCAGCTCCCTCGGCCACGGCCATCCGCACCTCGTGCAGGCCATCGCCGAGCAGGCCGCGCGGGTGATGCACACCAGCAACCTGTATCGCGTCCCCGAGGCCGAGCGGCTGGCCGCGCGCTTCGTCGAGGCGACGTTCGCCGACAGCGTGTTCTTCTGCAACTCGGGCGCCGAGGCGAACGAGGGGCTGGTGAAGATGATCCGCCGCTCCATGCACGAGAGCGGCAGGCCCGAACGCTACCGGGTCGTCTGCTTCGACGGCGCGTTCCACGGGCGCACGCTGGCGATGCTGGCGGCGACCGGCAATAAGAAGTACCTGGCCGGCTTCGGGCCGGAGGTTGATGGCTTCGACCACGTGCCGTTCAACAACATGAACGCGTTGCGCGACGCCATCGGCCCCGAGACCGCCGGCGTGCTGCTGGAACCCGTCCAGGGCGAAGGCGGCATACGCCCGGCCTCTCTGCAATACCTGCGCGACGTCCGCGCTATGTGCGACGAGTACGGCCTCGTCATGGGCCTGGACGAAGTGCAGTGCGGCATGGGCCGCACCGGCAAGCTGTTCGCCCATGAATGGGCCGGCATCGAGCCGGATGTCATGTCCATCGCCAAGGGCATCGCCGGCGGCTTCCCGATGGGCGCCGTCCTGGCAAAGGAGCACGTCGCCAAGGTGCTGGTCCCCGGCACCCACGGCACGACGTTCGGCGGCAACCCCCTGGCCTGCGCCGCGGCCAACGCAGTGCTGGACGTGGTGCTGGCGCCGGGCTTCCTGGCCGAGGTGGACCGCAAGGCACGCCGCCTGTGGTTCGCGCTGGAGGAGGTGGTGCGCGAGTATCCCTCCGTCTTGCTGGACGTGCGCGGCGCCGGGCTGATCCTGGGCCTGAAGGCCGCGGTCCCCAACGGCGAGCTGCAATCGGCGTTCATGGCGGAGGGCCTGCTGACGGTCGCCGCCGGGGACAACGTGGTGCGCCTGGTGCCGCCCCTGGTGCTGACGGACGCCGACGTGGACACCGCGGTGGAGATGATCCGCCGCGGCACCCGCCGTTGCCTGCCATCGCCCATGACGGCGGCGGCCAAATGAGCGCGGCGCTCCGCCAGCAGGCGCCCTTCCCCGAGGGGGAGGGCGCCGACCCGCCCCGGCACTTCCTGGACCTGCGCGACTTCGACGGCGCCACCCTGCGCGGGATGCTGGACGAGGCGGCAACCCTGAAGGCGGCCGGGCGCCTCCCGTCCCGTCCCATGGCAGGCCGCACCCTGGCGATGATCTTCGAGAAGCCGAGCACCCGCACCCGCGTCAGCTTCGAGGTCGGGATGCGGCAACTCGGCGGGGACGCCATCACCCTGTCCGCCCGGGACATGCAGGCCGGCCGCGGCGAGACCGTGGCCGACACCGCCCGAGTGCTGTCCCGCTACGTGGACGCCATCATGCTGCGTACCGACGACGCCGCGAAGCTGCACGAGATGGCGGCGCACGCGACGGTGCCGGTCATCAACGGCCTGACCGACCGCAGCCATCCCTGCCAGTTGATGGCCGACGTGCTGACGTTCGAGGAGCACCGCGGTCCCATCGCCGGCCGGGTGGTCGCCTGGTGTGGCCCCGGCAACAACGTCGCCTGCAGTTGGATCGAGGCGGCGGTGCGCTTCGGCTTCACCTTGCGGATCGCCTCGCCCGACCTGCTGCGCCCGCCGGCGCACCTGCTGGACTGGGCGCGGACGCAAGGCGCACGGGTCGAGGTGACGGACGACCCGGCGGCTGCCGGGCGCGACGCCGCCTGCGTCGTCACCGATACTTGGGTCAGCATGGCGGACGATCCCTCGGAGTCCCGGCACAACCTGCTGGCACCCTACCGGGTGACGACCGCGCTGATGGCCGAGGCCGCGCCGGACGCGCTGTTCATGCACTGCCTGCCGGCCCACCGGGGCGAGGAGGTGGTGGCCGAGGTCATAGACGGCCCGCAATCCGTGGTGTTCGACGGCGCCGAGAACCGCCTTCACGCGCAGAAGGGCATCCTGTCCTGGGCGCTGGGCGCGCGATGAGGGCTGGCCGTTGACGGAGGAGATCGCGGGCACGCCGGGCTGGGTGGATGCCCGGCTGGATCAGGTCTTCGCCGCGTTGCCCGGAGGCGACGCCATCGCAGCGGCCCAGGCAGCCTACGCCGACTGCCTGGCCCGGCAAAAAGACCCTGTGGCCCCCGCCGACGACATGGGCGCCGAGTTCGACGGCTGCCGCGGCCGCCTGCGCGCCGCCCTGGCATCGGCGGGCGTGTCTGGCAAAGACTGGGCCACGCTTGACCAAGCGCTGGAGACCCTGGAAGCCGAGATCACCGCCGACAGCTAGCCGCGCTCCTTCTCCCTCTCCCTCCGGGACAGGGCCGGGGTGAGGGAAGCCGCAAGCTCGCCTCTTGGCCTCGTATAGCGTGGACCGGGACGGCTTGCGTCGCTTGCCCTCCCCCTCACCCCAACCCTCTCCCGAAGGGAGAAGGAAAAGCACGGCTCCCGCCCCAATCAGGACCCCTCCCCATGACCGGACACCCAACGCCGCGCATGCCCTGGTGGGCCTGGTTCTGGCCTGCCGCAAGCTGCGCCATCCTGCTGGCGGCCCTGTCGCTCGGCCTCGGCACGGCCCTGGCCATCCTAGCCGCAGTCGCCCTGATCGCCACCGTGTTCGCCGCCGTGTTCCATGCCGAGCTGGTCGCCCACCGCGTCGGCGAACCGTTCGGCACCCTGGTCCTGGCCGTCGCCGTCACGGTGATCGAGGTTGCGCTGATCGTGTCCGTCATGCTGTCCGGTGGTGGGGGCAAGGCGGCGCTGGCGCGGGACACGGTGTTCGCCGCCGTCATCCTGGTGTGCAACGGCGTGGTCGGCGCCTGCCTGGTGATGGGCGGGGTCAGGCATGGTCGGCAGGGCTTCCAGGTGCAGGGCGCCAGCGCGGCGCTGGCAGTCCTGGCGGCGCTGACCGTGCTGACGCTGGTGCTGCCGAACTACACCATCAGCTCGCCGGGACCGGTCTACACCCCGGCGCAGCTCGGCTTCGTCGGCGTGGTCTCCCTGCTGCTCTACGGCGCCTTCGTGTTCGAGCAGACGGTTCGCAGCCCCGGCGACTTCCTGCCGGACGAGGCAGAAGACCACGGCCCGCCCCCGTCTAACCCGCAGACCCTCGCCAGCGCCGGGCTGCTGGTGGTGTCGCTCGTCGCCGTGGTCGGCCTGGCGAAGG
>CAXTDP010000580.1:0-4115 GCA_964242295.1 uncultured Acetobacteraceae bacterium
AGACCACCCTGCGCGGACTGGACGACCCGTTGCGGTCCCGGGCGTTGCAGGAGGTGTCGCGGGCGCCGGCCTGGCTGTCCCTGGGCAGCATCGCCTTCGTGCACGGCGGCTTCCACCCGGCGATGCTGAACGAGCCGCCGCCGCCGCCGCTGGGACGGGTGGACCCGCTGCTGTCCCGCGCGCTGTTCGGCGAGACGACCGGGCGGATGCAGGCGGATGGCTATCCCGAGCGGGTGCTGCGCTGGGTGGACCGGCTGCCGGCAGGCCTGACGGTGTATTGCGGGCACGACCAGCGCAGCACGGACGGGCGTCCGTATGTGCGGCATGGCAGCGGCGGCGGAACCGCGATCTTCCTGGACACCGGGGCTGGCAAGGGCGGACATCTATCCTGGATAGACTTGCCGCCCGTTGTGGATTGAAGGAGGGCTTGATGCCGGACGGCCTTTATGAGTTGGACGCGCTGGCCTGGACCGAACAGCAGGCCGGCCTGCTGCGCCGTCTCGCCGCGGGCGAGCGGGTCAACGATGCCGTGGACTGGCCCAACGTGATCGAGGAGATCGAAGCCTGGGGACGGTCCGAGTTGCACGGCTGCACCAGCCTGCTGCGGCACGCGATGGCGCACCTGCTCAAGCTGCACGCATGGCCGGGAAGCCGGGCCGCCGGGCACTGGCGCGGCGAGGCGCTTGCGTTCCTGGATGACGCGCGCAGCTATTTCTCGCCATCCATGCGTCAGCGCATAAATGTTGATGCCGAGTATGCGAAGGCGCTGCGTCAGGTACGGGCCAGCACGGACGACTCGGGTGGTCCCCGCCCGTTGCCGGCCGTATGCCCATTCACTCTGGATGGGCTGATCCTGGCCGAGCCTGATATTGCTGAGCTGGAGGCGCGGTCGGCTCGTCCCAAACTTGGCGACGTTCAGACGGGTTAGCGGCACTCATCTCGGCCGCAGTCCGAACCGCCAACGTCCGCCGTAAGTGCGGTATGCGGTTGAGGAGGTGGGCATTTTCCTGGACGCCGGTGTCGGAAGGTGGATGCTTATTTTGGATACACCCGCTGCCATTGGAGTATGAACTGGCTCTGGGTGTGAGGTAGCGTGGAGGGCATCGTGCCGGACGGATTGTATGACCAAGACGTCTTGATCTGGTCTGAGCAACAGGCCGACCTGCTCCGCCGCCTTGCAGCAGGCGAGCGGGTGAATGACGCCGTGGATTGGGCCAATGTCATTGAAGAGGTGCAGGACGTGGGGCAATCCCAGCTTCGGTCCTGCCAGGGCCTGCTTCGACAAGCAATGCTGCACTTGTTGAAACTCCATGCCTGGCCTGCGAGCCAGGCGGCAGAGCACTGGCGCGAGGAGGCCAGCACGTTCCTGGATGATGCGGCCCTATACTTCGCGCCATCCATGCGGCAGCGAATTGACCTTGAGGTCCTTTATGCCAAGGCGGTGCGCCGGGCAGCGTCCACGACGGATGGATCTGGACCGGCATTGCATTTGCCCAATGCCTGCCCATTCACCCTAGATGCCTTGCTGTTGGGCGAGGTCTCAGCACTCGTGGAGTCCGTGAAAGCCGAGCCTTCAGAGGCAGGACCACCCTAAACCCGCTCCCCCGCATCCAGCGCCGCCAGGAACTCCGCCGCCTGCGCCCGCAGCGCCGCCACCCGGTCCGGCTCCATCTTCGCCAGCGCCCGCAGCGGCATCGCCATGCGCGGGTTGCCGCTGAAGCGCCCGGCGTGCCGGGCCATGAAGTCCCAGTACAGCGCGTTGAACGGGCAAGCTCCCTTCCCCAGGCTGCGCTTCACGTCATACTCGCAACGATGGCAGTAATCGCTCATCCGGTTGATGTAGGCGCCCGATGAGGCATAGGGCTTCGACCCCATGATCCCGCCATCCGCGTGCAGCGCCATGCCGCGGACGTTGGGCAGCTCCACCCACTCGTAGGCGTCGGCATACACCACCAGGAACCATTCGCAGACCTGGTCCGGATGCAGCCCGGCCAGCAAGGCGAAGTTGCCCAGCACCATCAGGCGCTGGATGTGGTGGGCATAGGCATGGTCCCGGGTGTCCGACACCGCATGGTGCAGGCAGTTCATGCGCGTGTCCGCGTCCCAATACAGCGGCGGCAACGGCCGGGTCGCGTCCAGTGCGTTCAGCGCCGCGTATTCGGGCATGCGTAGCCAGTAAACGCCGCGCACGAACTCCCGCCAGCCGATGACCTGGCGGATGAACCCCTCGACCGCGTTCAGCGGCGCCAGCCCGGCGTGATACGCGGCCTCCGCCGCCCGGCATGCCTCGACCGGGCACAGCAGGCCGGTGTTGAGCGACGTGGAAATCAGCGCGTGGAACAGCACGCCCTCCCCAGCCCGCATCGCGTCCTGCCAATCGCCGAACTGCGCCAGCCGGTTCTCGACGAAGTCGGTCAGGGCCAGGCGGGCATCGCGCCCGGTGACCGGCAGGGCAAAGCCGTCCACGCTGCCGAAGTGCTCCGGGAATCGGGCGGCGACGGTCGCCATCACCTCCTGCGTCAGCTCGTCCGGCGGGAAGCGCGGCGCCGGCGGCGGGGTGACGCGGCCGGGCAGCGGCTTGCGGTTCTCCGGATCGTAGTTCCAGTGCCCGCCCTCCGGCTCGGTCCCGTTCATCAGCAGGCCGGTTTGCCGGCGCATGGCGCGGTAGAAGGTCTCCATCCGGAACGCCCCGCGCCCCCGCGCCCAGGCGCGAAAATCCTGGATGCGGGACACGAACCGGGTGTCGTCGCGTATGTCGCACTCGATCCCGGCGGCCTCGTGCCAGGTTCGCATGTCCTGCAGCACGCGCCATTCGCCGGGTTCGGTGGTGACGATGCGGCCGGGCTGCAGGCGGGCGCAGGCGCGCAGCACCTCGCCGCGGAAGGAGCCGGTGTTGGCCGGGTCGTCCAGCCGCACATACTCGACGCGCACGCCGCGGGCCTGCAATGCGCGGGCGAAGTGGCGCATGGCGGACAGGATCAGCACAATCTTCTTGGGATGGTGCGGGACGTAGGTGCATTCCCCCACCACCTCCATCATCAGCACCCAGTCCGTTTCGGGGTCCAGGTCCTCCAGCGCGCTCAGGCTGGGAGTGCACTGGTCGCCGAGGACGACGCGCAGCGCAGTCATGCGGAACGGCCCTGACGGGGCGGGGATGGTGGCGGGACGGCTGGCGGCACGGGGCGGACTCTCCTGCTCTGCGCCGGGTGCGGCAGGGCGCGACCGTCCGGAGGTGGTGGGAAACCGGCGGCAGGCAATGGAGCGCGCCACGCGTCAACCTTGCCGTAACGAGGCGGGGCGGGCAGTCTGGCGCCATGCGGCAACTCCTCCTGCTACGCCATGCCAAGTCATCGTGGGACGACGCCGGCGCGCCCGACTTCGCCCGTCCGTTGAACCCGCGCGGCCGGGCGGCGGCGGCTGCCATGCGTACGGCGATGGCCGGGCTGGGCCTTGCCCCCGACCAGGTGCTGGTGTCCACCTCCAAGCGCACGCTGGAAACCTTGGAGGCTCTGGAGCCGTGGGACGAAACGCCCTTGGTCGAGCCGATGGACTCCCTGTATCTCGCCCCGGCGGCCGGGCTGCTGCGGGCGCTGCAGGACGTGCAGCCGACGGTGCGCAGCGTCATGGTGATCGCCCACAACCCCGGCCTGCATGAGCTGGCGGTGCTGCTGATGGGCAAGGCCAGCCCGGGCAGCACCGATGCGCATCGGCTGCAGGAGGGCTATCCCTCCGGCGCCCTGGCCGAGTTCGTGGTCGCCGCACCCTGGGCGGACCTGGCGCAGGGCGGCGGCCGGCTGGTCCGCTTCCTGTGCCCGCGCGACCTGCCGGCGGGTAGCTGACCTAGCGCAATGCCCGACGACGGAACCATCGCCGGCGTGATCGAAGAATTGCCCGAGGAAACGGCGGCAGCAGCGGACGAAACACCACCCGCCTGCCCTGCCACGCATCCACGGTTGGAGTTCACCCTGGCTCCGGAGGACCTGCCCCGGCTGCTGCGCCTGCCCGGCCTGACCCGCGCCGGCCGGGTGCTTCGGGCGGACCTGTCTTGGCAGGACGCGCCGGATGGCGCCTTGGCGGCCCGGAACCTCGCCTTGTGCGCCGACGCCAGCCCAGGT
>CAXTDP010000581.1:0-4114 GCA_964242295.1 uncultured Acetobacteraceae bacterium
GCGCCGACCAGCACGCCGCTGGCCGCCGCCAGGCCGAACTGCAAAGTCCCCATCATGGCCGACGCGCTGCCGGCCTGCGCGGCGTGGCGCGACAGCGCGCCGACCGCGGCGTTCGGCATGATCAGCCCCATGCTGCCCATCGCGAACACCGCCGGCAGCACGATCCCGGCCGCGCCGCCCACGTGCAGCACGGCCAGCGCCAGCATCGTGCAGGTCGCCACCAGGTAGGCCGACACCCCCGCCCGGATCACCCGCGCCGGGCCAAAGCGCAGGATCAGGCCGGGGTTCACCTGCGACGACAGGATGAACATCCCCGCGCTGCAGCCGAACACCATGCCATACATCAGCGGCGTAAAGCCGTAATGCTCGATCAGCACCGGCGACGAGCCGCCGATATAGGCGAACATGCCGAACATCCCGCACCCGCCCATGATGGCGTAGGCCAGGAACACCCGGTCCCGCAGCACCCCGGCATAGCGCCCGGCAAGGCTCGCCACCCCCAACCCGATTCGCCGCTCCGGCGCCAGGGTGTCCGGCAGCAGGCGCCACACCAGCAGGCAGCACACCCCGCCATAGACCGCCGTGAGCCAGAAAATCGCGTGCCACGGCGCCACCCCGAGCACCAGCCCGCCCAGCGTCGGCGCCAGGATCGGCGCCACGCCCATCACCAGCATCAGCCGGCTCATCAGCCGCGCCGCCGCATGGCCGTCCGACAGGTCGCGCACGATGGCGCGCGGGATGACCATGCTGGCCGACCCGCCGAACGCCGAAACGAAACGCAGCACCGACAGCGTCAGCAGGTCCGGCGCCAGGGCGCAGCCGGCATTGGCCAGCGCATAGACCAGGGTACCCAGGATCAGCGGCCCGCGCCGGCCATAGCGGTCGGACAGCGACCCCTGGGTGATCTGCCCCAGCGCCAACCCGGCGAACCAGGCCGCCAGCGTCACCTGCGCCGTGCCGGGCCGCCCGCCAAGCGAAGCCTCGATGGCCGGGAACGCCGGCAGATACATGTCGGTGGACAACGGCCCAACCGCAGTCAGCACGCCGAGCAGGATGGGGAGCCAAGTGGGATAAGCTGCCTTGGGCGAGGTCATGCCCACAGATCTCCGGCATAGCCGGCGGCGCGGTATGTCATTTCCCCAACGTGCCATCTTATTGCAATGCAGCGAAAGCCCCGCAACGCCGGGCCAGGTTCACGTTTCCGGAATATCCCGGCCGCGCACGGTCTGCCCGAGTTCCGCCAGCCGGGCCTCCGCCGCCGCAGCCCGGGCCTCGGCCGCCATCAGCCGTTGCCACATCATCTCGTTGCCCCGCGACCCCAACGGCGCCGCGGAGCGCAGGAACCCGTCACGGGGCTGGTTGCGTATGGTTCGGCCAGCCAGCGCGGCCAGTGCGGCGGGATCGTCCAACGGCCAGTCGGCCATGCCCCAGCGCGGGATGCGCCACAGCGCCTCCTCCAGTTCCGCAACCGAGCCGATCCCGCGCAGGACGCAATGGTGGCGCCGCAGGTCCGGGTCCAGCCGGGGCGCCCGGCGAGGCGCCGCCAGCAGCCCGGCCTCATAGGCCCAGGGATGGCTCGGCGCCGGGTCGGGACCGAAGTTGTCCGGATTATGGACCGGGGCGGCGAACAGATAGACCTGCAATCCCCAGCCCAGCAGCAGGGCGCATAGCTCAAGCGCCCGCGGGTCCTCGTTGCACTCCACCCACAGCGCCATATCGCTCCCGGCCAGCACCGTGGCGCCGGACCGGAGGATTTCCGCCTCCATGCCCTCAGCATCCAGCTTAATAAGGTCGAAGGGGCCGTGCTCCGCCCGCAACTGCTCCAGCGTGACGCTGCGGGCCGGGGCGGCGACGGGATCACCGGCGGCGCCCGGGACAAAGGACGCGGCGCTGGCGTTGTCGGCGGGCGCCGCGCCGTCGCGGGGCAATGCGCCTGGGGCGGCTACCATGGCCTCGATGGCGGTGGCCGGGCAGGGGGCCAGGCGCAGGTTGGCGGCCAGGCATGGCATCACCGCCGGGTTGGCCTCCACCGCGCACAGCGCGCCGAGCCGGCGGAGCAGGGCCACCCCCATCCCAAAGGTCCCGAGGTATGCGCCGATATCCAGCACCCGGGCACCTTCCGGCAGGACGGAGGCGACGAAGCAAGCCTCGTCCCATCCCCACTCGCCATAGCGGCGCAGGAAGCCCTCGATCAGGTCGGGATCACGCCCCGGGATGCACAACGGGCCGTAGCGGCTAGCAATCAGCAGAAGCTGTCTTCTGCTCCCTCTCCCTCCGGGAGAGGGTCGGGGTGAGGGGGTCTTGGCTGCGGAGCGGGGCACCGTTGGCGCAGCGAGGACAAGTTCCCGTGCCCGAAAGGTCCGTGCTTGCCTTCCCCCGCACCCCGCTTCCCTCCCAAAGCAAGAAGAAGCAAGACCCTACTCGTCATCCCGCGTCACCCGGGCGAGCACCTCGCGCTTGCCGACATGGTTCGCCGGGGTGATGACGCCTTCCTTCTCCATCTGCTCGATCAGCTTGGCCGCGCGGTTATAGCCGATGGACAAGTGCCGCTGAATGAAGCTGGTGCTCGCCTTGCCTTCCCGCGTCACCACGGCGACGGCCTGGTCGAACAGGTTCTTCTCCCCATCCCCCGCGCCGGCGATCCCCGATAAGGAAGGATTCCCGCCCCCGCCGCCATCCTCGTCGTCCACGCCCTCGGTCACCTCGTCGTCATACGTCGGCTCCGCCTGGGAGCGCAGGAAGGCGACGATGTCCTCCACCTCCTGGTCCCTGACGAACGGCCCGTGCACCCGGGCGATCCGCCCGCCGCCCTGCATGTGCAGCAGGTCGCCCTGGCCGAGCAGTTGCTCCGCCCCCTGTTCCCCCAGGATGGTGCGGCTATCGAACTTGCTGATGACCTGGAAGCTGATCCGGGTCGGGAAGTTGGCCTTGATCGTTCCGGTAATAACGTCCACCGAAGGGCGCTGTGTCGCCATGATGACGTGGATGCCGGCGGCGCGGGCCATCTGCGCCAGGCGCTGCACCGCGGCCTCCACTTCCTTGCCGGCGACCATCATCAGGTCGGCCATCTCGTCAATCACGACAACGATAAACGGCAGGGTCTTCAGCGCCAGCGGCTGCTCCTCAAACGTCGGCTTGCCGGTTTCGCTGTCGAATCCGGTTTGCACCCGCCGGGTCGGCACCTCGCCCTTGCGCCGATACTCCTCCACCTTGTCGTTGTAGCCGCCGACGTTGCGCACCCCGAGCTGGCTCATCGCCCGGTAGCGGCGCTCCATCTCCCGCGTCGTCCACTTCAGCGCCGTGACCGCCTTCGCCGGCTCCGTCACCACGGGGGCCAGCAGATGCGGGATACCCTCGTAAACCGAAAGCTCCAGCATCTTCGGATCAATCATGATCAGCCGGCACTGGTCCGGCGACAGCCGGAACAGGATGGACAGGATCATCGCGTTGATCCCGACCGACTTGCCGGACCCGGTGGTCCCAGCGATCAGCAAATGCGGCATTCGCGCCAGGTCGGCGATCACCGGCGTACCACCGATGTCCTTGCCCAACGCGAGCGCCAGGCGCCCCGGATTGGTGCGCCAGTCCTCGCAGTCCAGCAGCTCCGACAGGAAAACGGTCTCGCGCCGGGCGTTCGGCACCTCGATGCCGATGACGTTGCGCCCGGGCACGGTGGCAATCCGCACGGCGGTCACGCACAGGCTGCGCGCCACGTCGTCCGCCAGGCCGATCACCCGGGCGCTGCGTATGCCCGGCGCAGGCTCCAGCTCATACAGCGTCACCACGGGACCCGGCCGTATCTCGCGGATCGCGCCCTGCACGCCATAGTCGTTCAGCACGGTTTCCAGCAGGCGCGCGTTCTCCTGCAACGCATCGGCGCTGGGGCCGGACCCGGCGCGGATCGGCGCCCGGCTGAGCAGGGACAAGGGCGGGAACTGCCAGCCGCTCTCGGCCGGGGGTGCCGGGTCCTGGTATCCAGGCTTGCGGACCACAGGAGCCGCGGCGTGCGGCATAGCCACCGGAATGGCGATCGGCGACACGGCAGGCGTCGCAGCCGGTGCGGCGGACGGCGTCACAGCCGGCAGCGGAGGCAGCGGAACGGCGACGGAGGCCG
>CAXTDP010000582.1:0-4110 GCA_964242295.1 uncultured Acetobacteraceae bacterium
GAGCCAGACGCCGCCCGGCGCCGCAAGCTCCGGCGCGCGGACCGCCATGCTACTGGGCCGCCGCCTTGCGCTCCGCGGCTTCCGCGGCGCTGGCGACGCCGCCGTGGGCGGCGGACCAGGCGACCGGGTTCTCCAGGAAGCGCCGCACCTCCGCCAGGGCGGGTTCGGCGAAGTAGGGGCGGTCCCGGCAGGCTTCCAGCACGTCCCACCAGGTGCACAGGTGGTGCAGGGTGATGTCCATGGCCGCCAGCTTCTGGAAGCTGCCGGGGAACACGCCGTAGAAGAACACCACGAAGGCGTGGTTCACCAGGGCGCCGGCATCGCGTAGCGCCTGGGCGAACTGTATCTTGCTGGCGCCGTCCGTCGTCAGGTCCTCGACCAGCAGGGTGCGCAGGCCCTCGGGCACGTCGCCCTCGATCAGGGCGTTGCGGCCGAAGCCCTTGGGTTTCTTGCGGACGTAGGCCATCGGCGCCAGCATCCGGTCGGCGATCCAGGCGGCGAAGGGGATGCCGGCCGTCTCGCCGCCGGCGACGCATTCGATGCTCTCGTAGCCGACGTGGCGGCCGATCTTCTCCGCCGCCAGCTCGCAGATCTTCACCCGTGCCCGCGGGAAGTAGATGATCTTGCGGCAGTCTATGTAGACCGGCGACTTCCAGCCGGAGGTGAAGGTGTAGGGTTCCTCCGGCCGGAAGTTGACCGCCTTGATCTCCAGCAGGATGCGCGCCGTGGTCAGCGCCGCGTCGCGGTCCCAGTCCGTCATGTGCTCGCCAGCCATCGCCATGCCCCTACTGCCGGGCCGTTCCTAGACCGCCGGGCGGCGAGCGTCCATTCTGCCGGGGATCACGGAGAGGAACGGCATGACGCGCAACTACAAGATCGCCTCGATCCCAGGCGACGGCATCGGCAAGGAAACCACGCCGGAGGGCTTGCGGGTGCTGCATGCCGCGGCGACGCGCTTCGGATTTGGCCTGCAGGTGCAGGAGTATGACTGGTCCTGCGAACGCTACACGCAGACCGGCGCGATGATGCCGGCGGATGGGCTGGAGCAGTTGCGCGCCCATGACTCCATCTTCCTGGGGGCGGTGGGATGGCCCGGCGTGCCCGACCACATCTCGTTGTGGGGGCTGCTGATCCCGATACGGCGGGGGTTCGACCAGTATGCCAGCGTCCGGCCCTGCCGGCTGATGCCCGGCGCCCGTTCGCCGCTGGCGGGCCGCACGGAGGCCGACATCAACTTCATCGTCGTGCGCGAGAACACCGAGGGCGAATACAGCAGCCTCGGCGGGCGGCTGTTCGAGGGCACCGACCGCGAGTTCGCCACCCAGCAGACCGTGTTCACCCGGCACGGCACCGACCGCATCCTGCGCTATGCCTTCGAGCTGGCGCAGACGCGGCCACGGCGCAAGCTGACGTCCGCCACCAAGTCCAACGGCATCACCATCACCATGCCATACTGGGACGAGCGCTTCGCCGCGGTGGGCGCGGACTTCCCGGGGATCGAGCGCGACCAGTTCCACATAGACATCCTGTGCGCCCACTTCGTGCAGCACCCCGACTGGTTCGACGTGGTGGTGGGCAGCAACCTGTTCGGCGACATCCTGTCCGACCTCGGCCCGGCGGTGGCCGGCAGCATCGGCATTGCACCGAGCGCCAACATCAACCCGGAGCGCCTGCACCCCAGCATGTTCGAGCCGGTGCACGGCAGCGCCCCGGACATCGCCGGGCAGGGCGTGTGCAACCCGATCGGCCAGGTCTGGTCAGGTGCTATGATGCTGGAGCATCTGGGGGAGAAGGAGGCGGCGGCGGCCGTGGTGTCCGCCATCGAGACGCTGCTGCGCGACGGCGGGCCGCGCACGCGGGACATGGGCGGGCAGGCCGGGACGGCGGAGGTCGGCAAGGCGTTGGCGGAGATCGTCGGCGGGTAGGGAAGTCCGGGGAAGGGCCTAAGCCGCGGCGAAGGTCCCGTCGGCCTGCAGCACCTGCAGCACCCCGGTGTGTATGGCGAACCACGCGCCATGCAGGTGCAGCGTCCCGGCGCCGACGCGCTCGGCGATCCAGGGGAAGGTCATCAGGTTGGTCAGGGACAGTTTGATCCCCTCATGCTCCAGGCATTGCTGCTGCGCGTCCGGGGTGTCGCATCGCAGGGCGAGGGTGCGGGCCGGGGCGGCTATGCCCATCCAGGGCACGACGAAGTCCTGCGCCGTGTCCGGCGCGCCGCGCAGCAAGGCCTGGATGCCGCCGCACTGGCCGTGGCCCAGCACGACGACGTGCGGCACCTCCAGCACGCGCACTCCGAACTCCAGCGCGGCGCTGGTGCCGTGATAGGCGGCGTCGGGCGCATAGGGCGGCACCAGATTGGCGACGTTGCGCACCGTCAGCATCTGCCCCGGCGCCACGTCGAAGATCGCGGAAGGGTCCACCCGGCTGTCCACGCAGGCGATCACCAGCGCCGCCGGGCGCTGCCCGTCCTGCGCCAGCGCCTCGAACATCCGGCGGCGCTCCGGCCAGCCGTCCCGGCGGAAGCGGTGATATCCCGCGATGAGTTGGTCCATGCAGCCCCTCTCGGCAGTCACGATGCCACGGGTTCGCTTGCGCGCCCTCCTGCCGGCCACTACATTAGCCCCGACGCTGCGACGTGTCGCAAGTAGGGGTTCGCCGTGGTCCGTGCCGCAAGCTACCAGGTCAAGCCGATCGCACGCCGGTGCGAGCGTGCCGTGGTGACCGCCTACCGGGAACTGCGCAGCCACGGCAATGCCGACATGGATGCCTTCCGCGCCTGCACGACCCTGTATCGCATCCACCATCCCGAGGCCTCGCTGAACGAGGCCCGCCGGCTGGTGGCGGAGTGGATTGACCATCACGTCGTCCAGCAGAACATGGGTCCGACGCCGGGGTGCGACTGCCCCTGACGCCGGTGCCGTCACGTTGACGGTTGCGGTGTTGAGGGGGGACGGCTGACCGGGTCCTTGCCGCCGACGCCTTGCCGATGCTTCCCGGTTTCCGTGGACACCCAGAGGCAAGATCGAGGATGGGTCAGGTGGCGCGCCAGGTCCTCTTGCCACCTCGGCATCCACGAACGCAGTCAACCGTCATTCAAGTGACAGGCGCTCCAATGCCCGGATGCGACCTCGCGCAGGGCCGGCGCCTCGACGTTGCAGCGTGCGAAGGCATGTGGGCAGCGCGGGTGGAAGTGGCAGCCGGCGGGTGGGTTTAGCGGACTCGGTATCTCGCCCTTGATTGCCGTGAAGCGGCGGGCGCGGGCGTCCAGCCGCGGCACCTCCGCCAGCAGGGCCTGCGTGTAGGGGTGGTTGGGCCGGGCGAACACCTCCTCCGCCGCGGCCTGCTCAACGATGCGGCCCCCATACATGATGGCGACGCGGTCCGACAGGTGCTCGACCACGCCCAGGTCGTGGCTGATGAACAGCAGCGTCAGGCCGAGGTCGCGGCGCAGGTCCATGAACAGGTTGATGATCCCGGCCTGGATGGACACGTCCAGCGCCGCCACGGCCTCGTCGCACACCAGGAACTCCGGCTGCACCGCAAGCGCCCGGGCGATGCCGATGCGCTGCCGCTGGCCGCCGCTGAATTGGTGCGGGTAGCGGCGCTTGTAGGCCGGGTCCAGCCCGGCCCGGCGCAACTGCGCGTCCAGATACTCGTCGCCCCGTCCGGTAACCAGGCCGTGCACCCGCGGCGCTTCCCCCACGATGTCGCCCATGCGCATGCGCGGGTTCAGGCTGGAGTAGGGGTCCTGGAAGATCATCTGCACGCGCAGCCGCGCCTGCTTCGCCGCAGCCGGGTCCAGGGTGGCGCGGTCGCGTCCATGATACAGCACCGCGCCCTCGGTTGGGGGCATGATGCCGGCTGCCATGCGGCCCAGCGTGCTCTTGCCGCAGCCGCTTTCACCGACCAGGCCCAGCACCTCGCCCTGGCGCACCTGCAGGTCCACTCCGTCCACCGCGCGCACGACTGGCGCGGCCGCCCCGCCACGCAGGCGGCGCACCAGCCGGGCCGCGCCGTCCAGCTTCTTCTCGAACCGCTTGGACACGCCGCGCAGCTCGATGACCGGCACGTCCGGTGCTGTCGCACCGGTTGGCGATGCGTCAGCCACGG
>CAXTDP010000583.1:0-4104 GCA_964242295.1 uncultured Acetobacteraceae bacterium
CCGGCGCACCCAACCCCCTTCCAGCGGCTCGGCCTCGTCCAGCTCGCGCAGGCCGCGTCCGATGGTGCTGGGCGCGATCCCCGTCGCCCGCGACACCGCGGCGATCCCGCCGTGGCCCGCCGCACGCGCCTCGCTGGCTGCAAACAGCCGGCGGCCCCGCTCATTCAAGTGCGGCGATAACAACGCAAAACGCGAACGGATCAGGGCAGAGTCAACCATCCCGCCAAACTACGGCACCATGATTCCCACGGGAATCCTACGGATCAAACCAATTCTGTTGGTGTCTTACAGGTCCTCACAGGCCGACGGTTCCCGCTCGCCTTGTGTAACCCAAAAAGGCCGGATCCTGAACCACGCCGGCTGAACATACTCCCCAGAAGCATCCACAGCGATCACAGATGCAGCGCTGTATCTGTCTGTCGTGCCGCTCCGACGTTGATGTCCCTGTTCGGGCGCTTCCCGAATTGCGGGTCTGCTGTTGGTGCTCCATGCAAGTAGCCCTGCGCGAGATCGCAGTCGTTCTTTTGTAGGAATACCAGCTGATCCAGGGTTTCCACGCCCTCGGCGCACACGAACATGCCGATCGACCGGCCAAGCTGGATGACCGACCGCACGATCGCCTCGGACCGAACGTTGCGACCGATGTCTCGGATGAACGACTTGTCAAGCTTGATGATGTCGAACGAGAACTCCTTGAGGCAGGACAAGGCGGAGTATCCCGTGCCGAAATCGCCGAGCGCCACGCGCACGCCAAGCTGGTGCAGCTGGTTAATTCGTTCCTGCCCTATGCCGGGCCGTTCGAGCGCCATGCGTTCCGTGACCTCGAGCACCAGCCGCTCAGGTGCCAGCCCGGTGCGGGCCAGTACGTCTGCGATCACCTGGGGCAGGTCGCCGGCACAAAACGACACTGGAGTCACATTCACGGTCACGCACTGCGCTACCGGCCAGGCCGAAGCCTGCCTGCAAGCCGTTTCCAGAACCCATGCGTCAAGCTTGCGGACAAGGCCAAACCTCTCCGCAAGCGCGATGAACACTTCGGACGATTCTGGTCCATGACCGGGCCGTGTCCAGCGGAGTAGCGCCTCCTGTCCATACGTCCGCCCGGATCGCACCTCCACACAGGGCTGCCATGCCAACGTGAAACCGCCCGTGTCGATAGCCGTCCGGAGGTCGTCGAGCATGCGGTGGTGCCGGCCGGCTTTGCCGCCAGGCTTGTCTCGATGTCGAACTACCCTGCCACGTCCATCGCCCTTGGCACGGTAGAGCGCCATGTCGGCGGCGCGCAGCAGCGCCGCGCCTTCCATACCGTCGTCCGGCGCCACTGCAAATCCAATGGAGGTGCGAAGTGCGACATCCTCGCCGAGAATGCGAAGCGGCGCGGCGAACGCGTCAATAATACGGGTCGCCAAGTCGCGTGGCGTGCCGGGCAGAAGCGGTCCTGGCATGAGGACTGCAAACTCGTCACTGCCCAGACGAGCCACGAGATCGGACCGCCGCACGCTGGCGCGTAGCCGGTCTGCGACGACATGCAGGACGGCGTCGCCGGCTGCATGGCCCAGCTGATCGTTCACTGCCTTGAACCCATCTAAGTCGAGGCAGAGAACCGCACATTCCCTGCCGACACGCGCCTCTTCGACTGCAGCATTCAGGCTGGAATCGAACAGCGCCCGGTTGACCAGCCCAGTAAGGGGATCGTGTGTCGCTGTCCGTTGAAGATGCAGCCTGCTTCGATGCAGGTCGAGCGTGGAACCAACCGCTATCGCCATGTCAGCGAGGCGGCGGCGGCCCGTTTCGTCCAAGGTCCGCGGCTTGCTATCTACGATGCACAACGTCCCGAGCGCATAGCCCTCCCCGTCCAGGATCGGTGCGCCGGCATAGAAGCGTATGTTGGGAGCGCCGGTGACAAGGGGATTGTCGGCAAAGCGCGGGTCGCGGGTGGCGTCCTCGACCACGAGCACTTCCGCAGGCGACAGAATGGCGTGCGCACAGAACGCCAGTTCGCGCGGGGTCTGCTTCACATCGATACCAACGGCAGCCTTGAACCACTGCCGGTCCTTGTCGATCAGCGAGACAAGGGACGTCGGCACATCGTAGAACTGCGCGGCCATGCGCACGAAGACGTCGATCCGCGGATCAGGTGGCGTGTCCATGATGTCATAGGTGGCCAACGCTCTAAGCCGGGGAACCTCGTCGGGGGGGCAAGGAGCAGCAGGCACGGTGATCTCCTTCAGCTTGATTGACCCGTTGAGTGCCACATGTTTCAAGGGGGCAGTAAAGCAATTATTTGTTAAGATCATGGCTCTTATTGGGTTCCGGGGTGGTGCTGGGTTGGTCACGCGACCAAGCCGGCGATCAGGGCACCGAGCAAGGCTTTGCCGCGCCGGCGCGCGTTGTGCACGAACTGGAAAAATCCGAGATAAAGCGGCAGCTTGTCCTGCGAGATACCCCGATGCGGGCGTAGCCAGGAGCGCAGCAAGGACCAAAACTCCTCGATCGTGTTGACGTGGACCTCGCAGAAGCCGTCCCCGTCCTCGTCGCGGGCATACTCACCTCGAGCGTGGCAGACTGTCTTGTGCCCGTAGCCCCAGGCTGGCAAGCGGGCGTAGATGCTGTATTCGTCCGTGTGGACGAGGGTGCCCGGGGCAACCGCGGCGGTGATGACTGGCTTGATCGTCGCCTGCTGCACGTTGGCCAGCATGCGCAGCTTCACCTGTCCGCCGCGCTGGATCAGGCCGAGGACGGGTGGCTTGTCCTTCTCCAGCGTGCCGCAGCCCGGCGCGCTTGCCAGCTTGCGGCAGCGCCCAAGCCGCCCCTTTTGGCCACTTCCTTCGGCTGCCCCTTGTGGCCAGCCACGACGTAAACTTCGTCGATCTCGACTTCGCCCGTCAGCTCCACCGCCGGCGTTTTGGCGACCAGCCCGTGCCGCAGCTGCTCCGTCATGGCCTGCACGTCCGAACCATCCAGGCCCAGCTCCAGGGCGATCTGCCGGTTCGAGAGGTTTAGGCCCATAAAGTAAAGGCACAGCACCCACACCCGCAGCGGCTGGTGGTGCCCGGCCAGCACCGTGCCGGTGAGGTCGTCGAACCGCCCCGAACACGTCTTGCACCGGTAACGCTGCCGGCAGGGCTGTGTGTCGTCGTGGCCGTCGCGGGTCACTGCATCGTTGTCGCAGGCAGGGCACCGGATGCCCTCCGGCCAACGGCGCTGGCGCACGAAGGCGAAGCACTTCGCATCGTCCATCAGACCCGAAAGGTTGACCAGGTCGGATACAGCCATGACGCAAGCTCTTCGCACGAGCCGGTCAGCTACTCCCGATCCCTTCTTCGCGCCAGCCGTCCTCAGACCCGCGTCACGGTCCCGACCCCACCACCCCGGAATCCAATAAGAGCCACCCGGCTTTGAGCCACGCCCCAAACTGTCAGGCTGCCACGCTGGCGCAGGCTGGCGTCATAGGCCGGCCAGTTCGTCACCCTGTGCCGCTGGCGTGGGATGTGACTACGGCGGTCCTGGTTCAGCTTGAAAGGCAAGATGAGCATCCGGAGTTGGAGAGGATGGTTCCTTACGTTACCCAGCACTTTCGAACCACCGTCCGATCCCTGCACCACGCTTGGGTGCGCCTCGGTTCTCGCTTTCGAAAGCAATACCGCTCATGTCGAAATGCGTGTTGAAGGCCGGCGTCAGGGCCTGCTCCTGCCATCCGGCCCGGTCTTCGCAAGGTAGGAAATGACATCGGATTGGTCGTTGTCGGATGGCAATCCGCCGTAAGCCATTTTCGTGCCGGGGACCTTTGCAGCCGGCTTCTTCAGATACGCGCGAAGGTTCGTTTCATCCCAGACAAGGTTCGCCCCTTTCAGCGCGTCCGAGTAGCGGTAGTCCGGGACGGCGGCACTTTGGGCGCCAACGATTCCGTTGAGCTTCGGACCTATTCCGTTTCGGGCCATCTCACACACTTGGTGGCACGCTCGGCAGCGGGCAAACACCTTCTCGCCGGCGGCTGCATCTTGAGCGAATACGCGGCTTGCACTGAGAAGCATGCAAGCCACGATGACTAGGGTCTAGGGACAAAATTTTGCAGATCAGCTAAGTTACTGACGGGACTGGGGT
>CAXTDP010000584.1:0-4103 GCA_964242295.1 uncultured Acetobacteraceae bacterium
GGCGCGCCCGGTCCGCATCGGCGTGCTGAATGACCAGACCGGCCCGTATCGCGACATCGGCGGCCAGTTGTCGGTCAACGCCGTGCGCCAGGCCGTCGCCGAATCCACCGCTGGCCTGCAGGTCGAGGTGCTGTCCGCCGACCACCAGAACAAGCCCGACATCGGCGTCGGCATCGCCCGGCAATGGTATGACCAGGAGGGCGTGTCACTGATCCTCGACGTGCCGACCAGCTCCGTGGCCCTGGCGGTCAACAGCGTCGCCAAGGAAAAGAACCGCGCCTACATCAACACCGGCGCGGCGACCTCCGACCTGACCGGCGTGCAGTGCACGCCCAGCACGATCCACTGGTCCTACGACACCTACATGCTGTCGCGCAGCACCGGCGGCGCCATGGTCGCGGCGGGCGGAGATAGCTGGTACTTCCTGACCGCCGACTACGTGTTCGGCCAACAGTTGCAGCGGGACACGACCAAGTTCGTAACCGAGGGCGGCGGCAAGGTCGCCGGCGCGTCGCCGTATCCGTTTCCCGGCACGACGGACTTCTCCTCCTTCCTGCTATCGGCGCAAAGCAGCGGCGCCAAGGTCCTGGGCCTGGCCAATGCCGGCGCGGACACGGTGAATAGTATCAAGCAGGCCAACGAGTTCGGCCTGACCCGCAGCATGAAGATCGCGGCGCTGCTGATGTATATCGCCGACGTGCACGGCCTCGGCCTGGACACGGCGCAGGGGCTGTTCCTGACCGAGAGCTTCTACTGGGACATGAACGACCGCACCCGCGCCTTCACCAAGCGGTTCCAGACGCGGATGCCGGGCATCTGCCCGAACATGACCAACGCCGCCTGCTACTCCGGCACGCTGCACTTCCTCAAGGCGGTGCAGGCGCTGGGCGGTGCCGCCAAGGCGCTGGATGGTTCCGCGGTGGTCGCGCAAATGAAGGCGACCCCGACCGACGACGACGCCTACGGCCCCGGCACGATCCGGCAGGACGGGATGGCGATGTTTCCGTCCTACCTGTTCCAGGTGAAGACGCCGGCCGAAAGTAAGTATCCCTGGGACTACTTCAAGCAGATCGTCGCCACCCCGGCGGACAAGGCGTGGAAGCCGCTCGCCGATGGCGGCTGCCCGCTGGTGCGGACCTAGACCCCGTGTCCGCCACCACCGTCCCGTCGGTCCGGCCGCTGGCCGACCGGCTGCCGCTGCGCACCATCGGCGTGATCGTCGGCATCGCCGTGCTGCTGTATGTGCTGAACGCCACCGGCATGATCCGGCTATACCGGCCGCTGCCGGCGATCCTGGGTCAGTTGTCGCTGGGCCTCATCAACGGGGCGTTCTACGCGCTGCTGTCCCTGGGCTTGGCCGTCATCTTCGGCATGCTGAACATCATCAACTTCGCCCACGGCGCGGTGTTCATGCTGGGCGCCTTTACCGCCTGGGCGCTGGCGTCGCCGGCGATCTGGTTCCCGATGATCGGGCTGACCGCGCCGGACTGGCTGCAGATGGGCTACTGGCCCGCCCTGATCGTCGCGCCGCTGATCGTCGGCCTGTTCGGCCTGGCGCTGGAAAAGACCATCATCAGCCGCCTCTACAAGCTCGACCACCTGTATGGCCTGCTGCTGACCTTCGGCCTGGCGCTTATCTTCGAGGGGCTGGTGCGCAACCAGTTCGGCAGCTCCGGGCTTCCCTACCGCATCCCGCAGGCGCTGTCCGGGCCGGTGGACCTCGGCTTCATGTTCATGCCGAAGTATCGCCTCTGGGTGGTGGTCGCCGCCGCCGGCATGTGCCTGTTCACCTGGCTGCTGATCGAGAAGACCCCCCTCGGCGCCCGCCTGCGCGCCGCGACGGAGAACCCTGGCCTGGTGCAGGCCTTCGGCGTCAACGTGCCACGTATGATCAGCCTGACCTATGCCGGCGGCATCGCGCTGGCGGCGTTCGCCGGCGTGCTGGCGGCGCCGATCTACTCGGTCAACCCCAACATGGGGTCGGTGTTCATCATCAAGGTGTTCGCCGTCGTGGTGATCGGCGGCATGGGCAGCATCCTGGGCAGCATCGTCACCGGCTTCATGCTCGGCATCGTCGAGGGGCTGACTAAGGTTTACTATCCGCAGGGGTCGGAGACCGTTATCTTCGTGGTCATGGTTATCGTGCTGCTGGCCCGGCCCGCCGGGCTGTTCGGAAAGGCGGCGTAGCATGAGCGTCACCACCATCCACCCGGCCACGGCGCCGGCGCGTCCGTTCAACCTGCTGGGGTTCAGCAGCGCGCAGGCCTGGGCGCTGCTGCTGCTGGTGGGGCTTATCATCGCCTGTCCCTGGCTGATCTACCCCGTGTTCCTGATGAAGCTGCTGTGCTTCGCCCTGTTCGCCTGCGCCTTCAACCTGCTGATCGGCTTCGTCGGGCTGATGAGCTTCGGCCATGCCGCCTACTTCGGCCTCGGCAGCTACGTGTCGGCCTGGACCGCGAAGAACTGGGGCCTGACGCCGGAGGTCGCGGTTTTGCTCGGCGGCTTGACCGGCGCCGCCCTGGGCCTGGCGTTCGGCTGGCTGGCGATCCGGCGCCAGGGCATCTACTTCGCCATGATCACGCTGGCGCTGGCGCAGATGAACTACTTCTTCTGCCTGCAGGCGCCGTTCACCGGCGGCGAGGACGGCATCCAGCAAGTGCCGCGCGGGGCGGTGTTCGGCCTGTTCTCGCTGCGCGGCGACATGGCGATGTATGCCTTCACCGCGGTCGTGTTCATGCTGTGCTTCCTGCTGATCCACCGCATCGTCCACTCGCCCTTCGGCCAGGTCCTGAAGGCGATCCGCGAGAACGAGCCGCGGGCGACCTCGCTTGGCTACCGCACCGACGACTACAAGCTGATCGCCTTCGTGCTCAGCACCTTCATCGCCGGCATCGCCGGCGGCACTAAGGCGCTGGTGTTCGGCATCGCCACGCTGACGGATGTAAACTACGCCATGTCCGGCGAGGTCGTGCTGATGAACCTGCTGGGCGGCATGGGCACAATCTTCGGCCCGGTGATCGGCGCCGGCATCATCGTCTGGACCGAAAGCGCGCTATCCGGCTTCGGCTCGCTGGTGACCGTCGCCCAGGGTTTTATCTTCGTTATCTGCGTGTTGGCGTTCCGCCGGGGCATCGTGGGGGAGATCGCCGCCCGGTTGCGTGTCTCGCTGTAGCTGCGCGGCAACGCACGGCGGAGGAACTGGCAAGGCAAGCCTTCGATACGGGGCAGTGAGAAAAGATTTAGCAACCCGAGCCCATGCTTCGGGTTATGCTGCACTGCACAACCGAACTGGATGCCATGCCCCTCCTCCGTGCCGGCACCACGGGACGCTTCCGCCCGGCCAGCCTGTTCCGGCCTGACTCCGTCGCCGTGATCGGCGCCGGCGCCGGCATGGGCGCAACCGTGATGCACAACCTGCTGGCTGGCAGCTACAAGGGAGCAATCCTCCCGGTTCAGGATGGCGTCACCTCTACAGGCGGGGTGCTGGCCTACCCCGACGTGGCGTCGCTGCCGGTCGCACCGGACCTCGCGGTGATCGCATCCGAGGCCGGCAGCGTTCCTGCCGTGCTGACGGCGTTGGCAGCGCGCGGCACCTTCGCGGCGGCCTGCTTGACGCCGATGCCTGGCCTGCTGGCGGCAGCCAGGGCGGCGGGCGTCCGGGTGATGGGTCCCAGCGCCTTCGGCCTGATCGTGCCGGCCATCGGCCTGAACGCTTCCACTGCGCACCTTCAGCCAGGGATGGGCAAGGTGGCGCTGGTGTCGCAATCCGCGGCGTTGTGCCGGGCCGTGCTGGATTGGGCGGAGCCGAACGGTGTCGGCTTCTCCACCGTCGTCGGCACCGGCGGCAACGCCGACATCGGCTTTGGCGCGGTGCTGGACTGGCTGTCCCGTGATCCCGACACCGGCGCCATCCTGCTCGACATACGCGGCATCACCGACCGGCGCCGCTTCCTGTCGGCCGCCCGCGCCGCGGCCCGGCTGCGCCCGGTGGTGGCGATCCACGCCGGCGGCCGCCTGTCCGACCCGACCGGGTGTGCGGATGCGGTGTTCAACGCGGCGCTGCGCCGGGCCGGGGTGATCCGGGTGGAGAGGCTGGCCGACCT
>CAXTDP010000585.1:0-4102 GCA_964242295.1 uncultured Acetobacteraceae bacterium
ATGATCAGCAGCACGAGCATCACGTCCACCATCGGCGTGACGTTGATCTCCGACAACGGCGCCATGCCGGCATCATCCTCACCGTCTCCGCCGCCTGTTGGCAAGCGCATCGCCATCCCTGCTACTCCGCCGCCCGTTGCAGCGCGTCCGGCTCCCCGGCGCTCAGCCGCCCGGCGAGGCGCGCGATGGCGGCCAGTGCCAAGGCCCGGCTACGCCCGAGGTCGGTGACGAGCCGATTGTAGGCCACAACGGCCGGGATAGCGGCGGCCAAGCCGATGGCGGTCGAGAGCAGCGCCTCCGCGATGCCGGGCGCCACTACGGCCAGGCTGGTGTCGTTGGAGCTGGCAATGGACGCGAAGCTGCTCATGATGCCCCACACCGTGCCGAACAGCCCGACGAAGGGCGCCGCGGACCCGGTCGTCGCCAGGAACGGCAGGCCCGGTTCCATCGGGCGCAGGGCGTCGCCCAGAGCCATCCGCATAGCCTCCCGGATGCGTTCCCGCCGGTCGGCACGGGTTTCGCCGCCACCGGCTGCGGCGTCCGCGCGCGCGGCCAGGCCTGCCCTCGTCACCTCCGTGGCCAGGCCCTCCGTCCCAGGTGGCGGCATTGTCCCGCGTGAGGCCGCGTCCAGGGCGCGCACCTGCCGGCGCAGCCGGTGGAAGCGCATAGCCTTGTCGATCACCACCGTCCAAACGCCGACGCTGGCCGCCAGCAACAGCAGCATCACACCCTTCACGATCGGATCGGACTGCAGGAACAAGCCCAGCAGGGAGAAGCCCGGCGTCCGCTGCATGGGGGTTCCGCTACTTCACGAATGGCGTGGTGGCGCGCGACGATACCGCAAGGCGATCGAGGCACCCGGCGCGGTCCTGGTCGGCCGGCGCCGTGCCGCCGGTGCGGCAGGCGACGACATCGTTGACCAGCATCCGGCCGATCTCCTCGCAGGGCAGCCCCTGCAAGTCGAACAGCCGCACGGCGGTCTTGCCCGGCGCCAGCGGTCCCAGTTCCAGGGCGACCCGGCGTGCGATGACCCCGTCCGTGCCGAACAGCACCAGGTCTAGGCGAAGCTGCTCCAGCGGTTCGGGAGCAGGGTTTTGCACTACGAGATAGGCTCGGCAGCCTCCCGCGCCCGCTGAACCGGACTGGGGAAGCGTCTCCAGCTTATTCAGTTCTAGGAGCAGGGGCGGCGCAGCCCATGCCGCGGGTGCCAACGCTGCGATCAGGGCAGCCAGGGCAGCCCCTGCAGAGAGTCGGATTCCAGCCCGTTTCGCCCGCGCTGTCTGGTCAAGGATGCTCATTCTACCTGCCATGCCATGCTCGACGCCTTCTTGATACAGAGTATCATTCATGTCCATATGCGCACGCGATGTGGAGCTTCTGACATGCTTGACGGATCGGAACGGGAAGCCGCCAAGCCAAGCGGGCAGCCCCTGTCGCTGCTTGCGCAGCCGGCTGGGGTTCGTGTCCTTGTGGCGGCGCTTGGCCTAGTCCCGCTCTGGCTTGCGGTGGCCTGGGCCGTGGCCGTCCCGTGACGCGCGCGCCAGCGAATCTGGCGGCGGAAACCATGGCGGCGGGTAGTGTCACCCTGTCTGGCGTGACCCTGACCTACGACCGCAGGCCCGCAGTGCGCGATGTGCACGGGCGGTTCGCGCCGGGCAGCCTGACTGCGGTGGTCGGGCCGAACGGCGCCGGCAAGTCCACGCTCATCAAGGCTATCGCAGGCGTGCTGGCTGCGGCCTCGGGCCGGATTGACCGGGGCGGGCTGGCACCGCACCACCTGGGTTACCTGCCGCAAGTCGCCGAGATTGACCGGTCGTTCCCGCTCAGCGTCGGCGACACCGTGCTGCTCGGAGCGTGGCGGCGCACCGGGGCCCTACGTGGCGTGGACCCGGCGACCGCCCGGCAGGCATGGAACGCCCTGGCGTCCGTCGGGCTGGCCGGGATGGAACGTCGGCCCGTGGGCGCGCTGTCGGCCGGGCAGTTCCAGCGCGTGCTGTTCGCGCGCCTGCTGCTGCAGGACGCGCCGGTGATCCTGCTGGATGAGCCATTCAACGCCATAGACAGCCGGACCACGCAGGATCTGCTGGACCTGCTGCGCCGCTGGCACGGGCAGGGCCGGACCGTGATCGCTGTGCTGCACGACCTGGACCAGGTGCGCGCCGTATTCCCCGACACGCTGCTGATCGCGCGGGAGGCCATCGCCTGGGGGCCTACCGATGAAGTGCTGACGCCTGCGAACCTCCTGCGCGTCCGGGAAGCGGCAGAGGCATGGGACTCGCCCTGGCCCGGGCGGGCCGTGGCGTGACGCCCTACGACGCTCTGGTCGGACCCTTCGTCGAGTTTGGCTTCATGCGCCGGGCGCTGGTGGCATGCCTGGCGCTCAGCCTTGGTTCCGGACCAGTGGGCGTGCTGCTGTTGCTGCGCCGGATGAGCCTTGTCGGCGACGCCATGAGCCACGCTGTCCTGCCCGGCGCCGCTGTCGGCTTCCTGCTGGGCGGGTTATCGCTGCCGGCCATGGGCGGGGGCGGCATGGTGGCGGGCCTGGCGGTGGCGCTGCTGTCGGGCCTGGTCAGCCGCACCACAGCGTTGCGGGAGGATGCGAGCTTCGCCGGGTTCTATCTCACGTCGCTTGCGGCCGGCGTGCTGTTGGTGTCGCTCCACGGGTCCAGCATAGACCTGCTGCACGTCCTGTTCGGCACCATCCTCGCCATAGACGACCAGGCGCTGTACTTGGTCGCCGTCATTGCGTCGGGGACGGCGTTGGTGCTGGCTGCGGTTTATCGCCCGCTGGTGGCCGAGTGTTTCGACCCCGGCTTCCTGCGGGCAGTGGGCGGGCGCGGGTCCTTGTACCACCTGCTGTTCCTGTTCCTGGTGGTGGTGAACCTGGTGGCCGGGTTCCAGGCGCTGGGCACCCTGATGGCGGTCGGGCTGATGATGCTGCCGGCCGCCGCGGCGCGGCTGTGGGCGGCGACCCTGCCAATGCTGGCGGCCATCGCGTCCGCAGTGGCGTTCGTATCCGGGTACGTCGGGCTGGTGGTGTCATTTCACCTCGGCACCGCGTCCGGGCCGTCCATCGTGCTGACCGCCAGCCTGTTCCTCCTCGCCTCCATCCTGTTCGGGCGCGGTGGCGTCGTGCGCCGCCTGTTGCCGCACGCTCGCCCCGCCCACTGAACGCCCCGGTCACCGAACCAAGGAGCCTCCCATGCGTCACGCCCGGCTTGTGCCACTCGCCACGCTGCTCACCCTGGCCCTGCTGTGGACAGTGCCAGTTGCGGCCAAGACCGTCGAGGCGGTCGCCAGCTTCACCGTGCTGGCCGACATGGTTCGCCAGGTCGGCGGCGACCGTGTCCACGTGACCTCGCTTGTGGGGCCGAACGGCGACCCGCACGCCTTCGAGCCTTCGCCCGACGACGCCCGCACACTCAAGTCCGCCGACGTCGTGTTCATCAGCGGGCTCGGTCTGGAGGGCTGGATGACCCGGCTCATCACGGCATCCGGCTACGGGGGCAAGCCGGTGGTGGCCACGGTGGGCCTGCAGCCTCGCCGCATGGTGGAGGATGGCAAGCGGGTTGACGACCCGCATGCCTGGAACAGCCTGGGCAACGCGCCGGTCTATCTCGGCAACATCGTCAAGGCGCTGTCGGCGGCGGATCCGGAGGGGGCCGCCGCCTACCAGGCCAACGGCGCGCGCTACGGGGAGGAGCTGAAGCAGCTCGACGCCTATGCGCGGCAGCAGATCGGGTCGGTGCCGCCGGCTCACCGCAAGGTGCTGACCAGCCACGACGCCTTCGGCTACTTCGGCGCCGCCTACGGCGTCACGTTCCTGTCCCCCGTGGGCCTGTCCACGGAGGGCGAGGCGTCGGCGCGCGGCGTCGCTGCGCTGATCCGGCAGATCAAGGCCGAGAAGGTACGGGCCTACTTCTTCGAGAACTCGAACGACCCCCGCCTGGTGCAGCAGGTAGCCCGCGCCACCGGCGCAGAGCCGGGCGGCGTTCTATTTGTCGAGAGCCTGTCCGCGCCGGACGGCCCGGCGCCGACCTATGCCAGGATGTTCCGCTACAACGTGGACCTGATGGCCGCGGCGATGCGGAAGGAGTGACGC
>CAXTDP010000586.1:0-1001 GCA_964242295.1 uncultured Acetobacteraceae bacterium
ATTGGGTCGGCTTGGGCGTCGAGGGCGCGACGGTCCTGGGCATCATGGGCGAGGCGCCGAAGCTGACGGCGGAGGAGGCATTGCAGGTCGCCGCCCGCTACATCGCGGCCATGCCCGGCCTGCCGGTGATCGTCGGCGTGTCGTCGCCGGGCTTTGCTGCAATGCGGGCGCTGGCCCATGCCAGCATGGACCGCGGCGCCGCCGGGGTGATGATCGCTCCACCGCCGCACCTGCGTACGGATGACGAGATCCTGGCCTACTTCGCCGGCGCCGCCGAGGCCATTGGCCCGGACGTGCCCTGGGTGCTGCAGGACTACCCGCTGACCCTGACGGTGGTGATGACTCCCGCCGTCATCCGCCGCATCGTCACCGACAACCCGGGCTGCGTGATGCTCAAGCATGAGGACTGGCCCGGCCTGGAGAAGATCAGCGCGCTGCGCGCCTTCCAGCGCGACGGCAGCCTGCGGCCGCTCAGCATCCTGACCGGCAACGGCGGCCTGTTCCTGGACTTCGAGATGGAGCGCGGGGCGGACGGCGCCATGACCGGCTACGCCTTCCCCGAACTGCTGGTGGACGTGGTGCGCCTGCAGGCGGCGGGGCAGCGCGACGCGGCGCACGACCTGTTCGACGCGCACCTGCCCCTGCTGCGCTACGAGCAGCAGGCCCGCATCGGCCTGGCTGTCCGCAAGTGGGTGCTGATGCGGCGTGGCCTGTTGGCGAGCGACGCGCAGCGCAAGCCCGGGCCGGGCATCTCGGCGGCGGCGCGTGGGGAGGTCGAGTATTTGCTGGCCCGGCTCGCACGGGTGGACGGGCGGGCAGCGGTGGGCGTCGCGCGGGCAGCCTGACGGCACGCGTCTCGTCAACCCGGCTGGCGGCAGATAGACTGCCGGGCAACCAAGCCCGGAGGGCCGCCCCATGCTTCCTATCGAACGCCGCACCCTGCTCTGCACCACCACTGCCGGCGCCGTCCTGGCTGCAGCCCCCGCGGTGGCGCAGGACAA
>CAXTDP010000586.1:1011-4093 GCA_964242295.1 uncultured Acetobacteraceae bacterium
CCCGCCGCCCCCGCCTCTGCCACCCCCGCCTTCGCTGCACAGTCGGCAACCAAGGCCATACCAGTCACCCACATCCTCGCCCGCTACGCCGCCACCGCGCCCGTCGAGCAGATCCCCGCAGGCGTCCGCAAGGAAGCCGCCCGCACCCTGCTCAACTGGGTCGGCTGCGCCGTCGGCGGCTCCACCAACCCGGCGCCCGGCCGCGCCGTCAAGGCGCTGCAGCCCTTCTCCGGCCCGCCGCAGGCCAGCCTGTTCGGCCGCAAGGAGCGGCTGGACGCCCCGCACGCCGCCCTGGTCAACGGCATCAGCTCCCATGTGCTGGACTACGACGACACCCACCTCAAGACCATTATCCACCCCGCCGGTCCCGTTGCCTCCGCCGTGCTGGCCTGGGCGGAATACCGCCCCGTGTCCGGCGCCGAGCTGATGAACGCCCTCGCCTTGGGCTGCGAGATCGAGTGCCGCATGGGCAACGCCGTGTATCCCGAGCACTACCAGGCCGGCTGGCACATCACCGGCACGACTGGCGTATTCGGCTCGGCCGCGGCGATGGGCCGGCTGCTCTACCTAAACGAGCAGCAGATGGCCTGGGCGCTCGGCCTCGCGGCAACCCAGCCAGTGGGCCTGAAGGTGCAGTTCGGCTCGGACACCAAGAGCTTCCACCCCGGCCGCGCGGCGCAGAACGGCATGGTCTCGGCGCTGCTGGCCCAGGCCGGGTTCACCGCCTCCGAGGTCGCCATCGAGGGCTTCGACGGCTGGGGCCAGGCCGTCAGCACCCGGCACGACTGGGGCCAAGTGGTGGACGGCCTGGGCGAGCGATGGGAGCTGGCCCTCAACACTTACAAGCCCTTCGCCTGCGGCATCGTGGCGCACCCGGCGATTGACGCGGCCATCCAGCTCCGCAACGCGAACGGCCTGCAGCCCGACGCCATCCAGTCCGTGGACCTGCGCGTGCATCTGCTGGTGCTGAACCTGATGGGCAAGACCACCCCGGCGTCGGGACTGGAGGGCAAGTTCAGCATCTTCCACGCCGTCGCGGTGGCGCTCGTGACGGGACGCGGCGGGGAGGCGGCCTTCACCGACCGCACCGTAGCCGACCCTACGGTGGTGGCGGTGCGCGGCCGGGTCCACGTCGTAACCGACCCGGCGATCAAGGCGGACCAGGTGGACCTGACCGTGACGACGACCGACGGCCGCACCCTGCACAAGTTCATCGAGCACGCGGTCGGCAGCCAGGACCAGCCGATGTCGGACGCGCAGTTGGAAGATAAGTTCTCCGGCCTAGCGGAGGAGGTGCTGCCGCGCGACCGGATCAGGCGGCTGATGGATTTGTGCTGGGGCGCTTGGGACCTCCCGGATGCGGGGGAGATTGGGCGGGCAGGAGCGGGGGTTTAGAACGATACTCGACCGTGGCAACGGCGAAAGGTCCTGAAATCCGGTCTTCATCCTGGCCGCCCGGCGGCTAGGCCGCTTCCTCGCCCTTCAAACAGCCCGCCACCCCGGCTTCGACGGGTCCGTCAGGGCATAGTTCACCGGCCCCATCCCGCAGATCGCAATCACCGCCGGCTGGTCGTGCCCCCGGATCACTCCGTCGTAATGCGGCGTCCCCGCCACACGGCGGACAAAGCTGCCCGCCGGAACCGGCACGCACGCCGCCGAGTCGAAGTCCGCTCCGCTGTTGCACCACCAGGTGCCCGACACGACCACGCACAGCCGGTCAGTCGTGTAGGTATGCGGCGCGCTCATGTAGCCGGGCCACCAGCGCACCAAAGTATAATACAATCCGGGCTTCACGGTATCCCCGGCCAAAGGGCACATATCCACGCTGCGCTCGGGATAGCCCTTGTTGGGGACCCAGACGTGATCCGCGGGCAGCCGGATCATGGTCTGCGCCGGATCGAGCGGGCTGGCCAAGGCGGTGCCCGCCAATGCCGACGGCAACGCAGCCAGCAGCGGCGCCAGCAAAAGGCTGCGGCGACTTTCCTGAACGGGGTCCATGTTTGACCTCCTTGAACCGTGGGTTACGCTTCATCCCGGACACGATCCTGGGCGCCCCACCAAACCGGCGCAAGATGCCCGCGGGAAACCCTGCCCTCGGAAGCAGCCCGCAAGCTGGACCCTGGCTGCGCCGCACCCGGCATGCCCGTACCGGAAGTGCGCAGCACGTTTTGTCCAGCGCGCCGCCTTGGCCCACGTCAAGGCAAGACCCGGTCAGCCCGGCGTCGCGCCCACTCTGACCAAGCAGCCGCCGGTCAAAACAGCCGCCTGCAACCTGGTCCCGCGCCGCTCACCGCCCAGCCGCGTCCGCCCCGGCGAGGCTCAAGCGCCGAACCGCGCGCGATAGTCCTGCGGCGTCGCCGCCAGCACGCGCAGGAAGCTCCGCCGCATCGTCTCCTCCGACCCGAAGCCGCACCGTTGCGAGATGCGCTTCACCGGCATCCGCGAATCCGACAGCAGCAGCCGCGCCGCCTCCACCCGCAGCCGCTCCACCGCCCGGCCCGGCGTCAGCCCGGTCGCTTCCGCATAATGCCGGCTGAAGCTGCGCTCGCTCATGCCCGCCACCCGCGCCAGGACCGGCAACGCCAGGTCGTCGGCCAGGTGCGCCCCGATCCAGTCATGCAGCACCCCGAACCGGTCCTCCGCCGTCTGCAGCGACAGGGCCGCGCTGAACTGCGCCTGTCCCCCGGGACGCTTGAGGAACACGACCAAATATCGCGCCACGGCCAGCGCCACCGTCCGGCCCAGGTCTTCCTCCACCAGCGCCAGCGCCAGGTCTATGCCTGCCGTCACCCCGGCCGAGGTCCAGACGGGTCCGTCGCGGAGGAAGATCGGATCAGGCTCCACCCTTACGGCAGGGAAGCGCCGGGCCAACTCGGCGCAGAACGACCAGTGGGTCGCCGCCCGCCGCCCGTCCACCGACCTGGCGCGACAGCGACTCACCCCAGCCGCGCAACCGCGGCAGCATGTACTGCATCTGGGCCAGCTCGACCTGCGCCTTACCCTCTCGTGAGCGGGCGTGCTGAGCGAAGATGTCGAGGATCAGGGCGGTCCGGTCGACGACCTTGACCTTGGTGACTGCCTC
>CAXTDP010000587.1:0-4081 GCA_964242295.1 uncultured Acetobacteraceae bacterium
CGCCGACGATAGCGGCTGTGCACGGCCCGGCTCATCTTGCCGCAGTCCGGGCAACGCCCACCGTGATCCAGACCGTGCGCAGCAATCTGAAGATGGGCCGGAGTATCAGACGTCACCTGTTCGACCCGGCAGCCAGGAACCGGACATTGAATGTTCATGCATTACTTTATGGGAAAGCATGTCGTCTGAAACAAACATCAGTGCTATCCCGTCACGATCCACGCAAAGTGCGGGAGAGCCGTTCCTTCGGACAGGGTCGCGGCCTGGATAAGCTTGGTTCTGACGGTTGTCAGGCCGCCAGCTTCTCCGTTTCCGTCCCGTCTGCTCCCTGCCTTCCTGCTGCCCCCTATGCCTCGTCCGGCGTGCGCCCGGCCAGTGTCGAGTGGGGCCGCCGGGCGTTGTAGAACACGGTTTGAGAACGCCCACGGGATCGTCTTTCGGGAGCTGCTGTATCCCTGGCATCCGTGGTTCGGGCGTCAGGTCGCCATCCATGAGACGGTCGCGAGGACAGGTGGCGTTTCGTTCCGCTGCACGCTGGCCGGGTCCGACGTGGGTCGTTGTCTGGAGGTTCCAGCCTGGATGTTCGAACGAGCAGCCTGTCCCGATCAGGCCCGGCTGACTGCCACGCCTTCTGCAAACCTGACCGCGCTTTCGGCGCTGGCCGATCTGCTGCGGTCGGCAGCATCGAATGCGGGGCGCTCGGGCGCATCAAGATCCTCTCACGACCAGACTCGGGGAGAGGACAATGACGATGGCAGCGCTGAAATCAGTCAACACGAGCGAACGCCGGAGCGCGTGCACGAAGGGCCGGCACGGCCCCACGCAGCAGACCAACCTGTTCGGCGAGCGGCCCAGCACCGTGGTGGACACCCCGGTATGGCAGGACCTACCGGCGGCGACGCAGGCCGTGCTGACCAGCCTGATGGTGCGGCTATTCCTGGACCATGCCGAAACGCGCCGCGCCGCATCGAGGGAGGAGACCGGTCATGACCTCTGACAAGCTCCGTCCCCATCACCTGGAGCGCAAGGCGCTGCTCTACGTGCGGCAGTCCTCGGCCCATCAGGTTCTGCACAACCGTGAAAGCAGCGCGCTGCAATACGCCATGCGAGACCGGCTGGTAGGGCTTGGCTGGTCGGAGATCGAGGTCATCGACGACGACCTCGGCCGTTCGGCGGCGGGCGGCGTCCAACGCACTGGCTTCGAGCGCATGGTCGCCGAGGTGTGCCTGGGCAAGGTCGGCGCCGTTTGCGCGCTTGAGGTGTCCCGCTTCGCCCGCAACAGCCGGGATTGGCAGCAGCTAATCGAGATGTGCCGCGTGGTCGACACGGTCCTGATCGACCAGGAAACGGTCTACGCGCCGCGATACGGCAACGACCGACTGCTGCTTGGGCTTAAGGGAAGCCTCAACGAGTATGAGCTTGACCTGCTGCGTCAGCGCTCGCTTTCGGCCCGCTACGAGAAGGCGCGCCGCGGTGAACTCGTCATTACGGCGCCGGTGGGCTTCGTCAAGGCGGGCGACCGCTTTGAGAAGGATCCGGACCGCCGGGTGCAGGACGCGGTCACGCTGGTCTTCGACAAGGTGCTGGAGCTTGGCAGCGTCAGGCAAGCGCTGCTCTGGTTCCTTGAGCATGGCCTTGACCTGCCGGTGAGGCGGAACGGCGGCGACGTCGTCTGGCGGCGTCCGAACTACGCCACGATCCACCGCATGATCGAGAACCCCATCTACGGCGGTGCCTACGCCTATGGTAAGACAACGGGCGGCATGGGCCATGGCGCTGCCGGCGTTGGCGTGAAGATCAGGCGCAAGCCGCGTGCCGACTGGCTGGCGCTGATGCCTAACGCCCACGAAGGCTATGTCAGCTGGGAAAAGGCCGAGGCGATCCGCACCATGGTCAGCAGCAACATTCCTACCAGCCGCCACCATGGCGCGCCGAAGCATGGCGATGCCCTGCTGGCCGGCCTCATCCGCTGCCGCCGTTGCGGGCGCAAGCTGACGCTGCGCTACTCGGGCGCCAAGCACCACATCCCCCGCTACAGCTGCAGCCGCGGCTGGATGGACAATGGCGAGCGCCGTTGTATCGCCTTTGGCGGTTTGCGCGTCGACGACGCCATCGAGGACGCGCTCCTGGCCGTTGTCGGCCCGGGCGCCATCGCCGCCGCCGTGGCCGCGGAGAAGGAGGCCGGCCAGCGGCGGGACCAGGTGCTCGACGCCTTGAAGCGCGATCGCGAGGCGGCGCGCTATGCGGCCGACCGTGCCTTTCGGCAGTATGACGCCATCGATCCCGCCAACCGGCTGGTGGTGGGCGAGCTGGAAGCACGCTGGAACAAGGCGCTCGCGCTGGTTTCGGAGGTCGAAAGTAAAATCGCCGCCCACAACGAGACGGTGCCGGCAGCCGTCGCTGATCCGGCATCGCTCGTCATGCTCGCGTCAGACTTCAAGGCCGTCTGGGCTGCTCCCTCGACCGACGCGCGGCTGAAGAAGCGCATCGTGCGCACCGTCATCCAGGAGGTGGTGGCCGACATCGACCCCGAGGCGGCCGAGATCGTGCTCGTGGTCCATTGGACCGGAGGCATCCACAGCGAAATGCGCCTGCCCAGGCGTCGCCGCGGTCAGCGCGACAGCACCTCTGCCGACGTGATCGCCGCAGTTCGCCAGCTCGTGCTGATCGCCAACGATGACCTGATCGCCGGCATCCTCAACCGGAACGGCCTCGTCACCGGCCATGGCAACCGCTGGACGCGTGAGCGCGTCACCTCGCTACGCTCCCATCACCGCATCCCGGTGCACAAGCCTGCCGAAGAGGGGCATGAGCCTTGGCTCAACCTCAGCAAGGCCGCACGGGTCCTGCATGTCACGCCCAAGACGCTCAGGCTGGCGGCAGAGGCTGGCAAGATCGAGGCAATCCATCCCTTGCCCGACGGCCCCTGGATCGTCGCCCGCGCTGCACTCGCAGCCCCGGCAGCCCAATCCATCACAGAACGGGCGCGGCAGGCCCCGAGACACCCCACGGGATCGCATCCCGACCAACAATGCCTATTTTCTTCAATAACATAGACAGATGGGTGTTCTGATGCATGGTTGTAGAACCAGGGCTATTCAGTTCTGACTACGTCGTGCCGAGGGCGAGCAGCTGGTCGAAGCTGACGGCGTTGGTGTAGAGCGCGAGGCTGACGTTCTGGACGCCCTTGGCGCGCAGGATGTTGAGGGCGACCGAGCGGATGCGTGCCATGACACCAGGCCTGGTCCGAATGCGGCTGGCGTCCTCGCCGAGCGTCACGTCGCGGACGTAATGGGCACGGTTCTCGATATCCCATACACAACACCGCTGATGGTTTGACAGAGCTGGACGGGACGCCCAGGCTTGGTCGCGAGGCGCTTCTCGCACTGGTCCGCTGGCTGGGATCACGCCATGGGCGATACCGCTCGACCGGCTCCGGCTCTTTGGCAAACGCTGCCGCTCGATCATCGGCGTGCGGTGCTCCTGATGCTTGGCCGGATCACCCTGCGCCGGGTTCGAGGCACTCCTGTGACCAAGGAGATGGGCGATGATGCAGGCGGGTCTCCCACCCAGCTTCTGTGCATCGGACAAGATCCACAGCCGCCACCGTGAACGCTCGGCCATGGTCTACGTCCGCCAGTCCACGATGCAGCAGGTTGAGCACCACCGGGAGTCGGCCCGGCTGCAATATGCCCTGGTCGAGCGCGCCGTTCAGTTCGGCTGGCCGCGTGAGGCCGTTGTTGTCATCGACGACGACCAGGGATGCTCGGGCGCATCGATCGAGGGCCGTCCCGGCTTTCAGCGCCTTGTCGCCGAGGTTGGGCTCGGCCACGTCGGCCTCGTGCTCGGCGTGGAAATGTCGCGCCTGGCGCGCTCGTGCCGGGACTGGCACCAGCTGCTCGAGATTTGTGCCATGTTCGACACGCTCCTTGGCGACGCCGACGGCGTATATGACGCGGGCAATTTCAACGACCGGCTTTTGCTTGGGCTCAAGGGAACGATGTCGGAAGCGGAGCTGCACATCCTGTATTTGCTCAACCCGGGTAGGAGGCCTGCCCGCGTAGGGTTTGCTGGATGGCTT
>CAXTDP010000588.1:0-4076 GCA_964242295.1 uncultured Acetobacteraceae bacterium
CTCGTCCGTCGGGATCGGAATGACACAATGGACGTGAAGAAGGCGATACCTAACTACCAGCGTGCCGTGGTCAAGGATGCCCTTGCCCTTCTCAGCTTGGCCAGCAACCCCGAAGACCGGCAATCCGACGAGGCGTTCCGCCGGATGGCGAACGTGCCGGCGCGGGGGCTGAGCGCCAAAGCGTTGCAGGCCATTGAGGCGCAGGCGCACGCCCGGGATTGTTCGCTCCTTATTGCGGCCCGAACGGCCAGCCTGGGCGGCAAGGCGCAGGAGGCAGCGACGGCCTTCGCGGACCTGGTGCTCGACGCCGGGGCCGACCTGTCTCTGACGCTGGCTGATCAGCTTTCGCTACTGCTGGACCGCACGGGCTACCGGGAGATGCTGCGCACCAGCCGGGCCGACGCGGCGGAGGGACGGCTGGAAAGCCTGCAGGAACTGCTGCTGCTGGCCGGCTCGTTCCACAGCGCGGCCGAGCTGCTGGACCATGGCGCGCTGTCCGGCCAGGGATCGGAGCGGGAGGGCGACGGCCAGGGCCAGGTCAAGCTGATGACGCTGCACAAGGCCAAGGGGCTGGAGTTCGACCACGTGTTCCTGCCGGCGTGGGAAGCGGGAACCTTCCCAGCCGACTATGGCGAGATGTCCGAGGAACGGCGGCTTGCCTATGTGGCACTGACCCGTGGGCGGCAGCGCGTCAGCGTGACCCATTGCGCGTTCCGGCGCGGCTTCGTCAAACCGTCGCTGTTCATCGAGGACTTGCCGGTCGGCAACATCGTTCACAGCTGGCTGCACCTGCAGGGGGCCGGGAAGCGGCAGGCGAACGCAAAGCAGGCGCAAGGGAGGTAGTGTCTCAGTTTCAATGTCTACTTGTGGTGGAATCCGGACATAGGCTGACCGGCTGCGGTTTACCGCTTTGCGCCTCATCTCGGTCATTCAGGCGCTCGGGGCAGCTTCCCGAAAGCAGACGTGGTCCAACCATCTGCCGATCATCGATCAGCCTGAGGACGATCTCGACAACCGGGTCATGATGGAGATCGTCGGCCTGATACGCCGCTCCAAGATCTCTCGCCAGCTGATCTTCTCCACCCACAACCTCGCGCCGCCGTGCGTCCGGCCCGCGACACGTCCCTTTGCTATACGGCTGAGACCACGTAGGCGGGGAGGACAGACGGCGGAGGCTATTTGATAGGCGATAGTGACATGAGGCCGTATGCAGACGTGCTGCGCGCCTACCAGGCATCTGTTCAGGCTAAGCACGGGAATGCCGTCCGGAGCTGGCCCGGGATTGGCAGGCTTATAGAACACAATGCATGGCTGGCTTCCGCCGGGATACCGCGTTAGCGTTCCTGCGTTGAAAGGATCGCGCGTGATATTCCCCGCCACAGGCCGCCCCAGAACCGAGATCGATGCCGCGCTCGCCGCCATGTCAGACGGCGATGCGGATTGGCGCGGCGGCCGCGTCCCGCTGTTCGTGTTCGGCGCCGGCCAGGAGGTGTCCGACGTCGGGCGTGCCGCGTTCAACACCTTCTTCAACGAGAACGCTTTGGGCGGCAGCCGCGCCTTTCCCTCGGTCAAGCGCATGGAAGGCGAGGTCGTGGCCATGGCGCTGGACCTTTTCCACGCACCTTCTGGCGCCGTCGGGTTCATGACCAGCGGCGGTACGGAAAGCATCGTGCTGGCCGTTCAGGCCGCGCGCAATTGGAGCCGCGCCCACCGAGCCGACCCAGCCCACCGCGGCAACTTGGTCCTGCCGATTTCCGCCCACCCGGCATTCGACAAGGCTGCGAAGTTGATGGACCTCGAGGTTCGCCGCGTGTCCCTGCGCCTGGACCTGCGCGCCGACCCGGTGGGAATGGAGACGGCGGTTGATGCCGACACCATCATGCTGGTCGGCTCTGTTCCCTGCTTTCCTTACGGCGTGATCGACCCAATCCCTGATTTGGCCGAGTTGGCGCTTCGACGGAACACCTGGCTGCACGTCGATGCTTGCGTCGGCGGCTATTTTGCTCCCTTCGCCCAGGCGCTGGGACGGCCGATCCCGCCGTTCGACTTGGGCGTCGCTGGCGTGTCCAGTCTGTCCGCCGACCTGCACAAGTTTGGTTTCTGTCCCAAGCCGGCATCCACCGTGTTCTACGCCGACCCGGCGCGGGCGGCCGGAGCCGGGTTCGACCTGGATGTATGGCCCAACGGCCGTTTCGCGACGGCGACGCTGGTTGGCACCCGTCCGGCTGGCGGCGTGGCCGGGGCCTGGGCGGTGATCAACTTCCTCGGCCGGGACGGCTACCTAGCCATTGCCGAGCGATTGCTCACCATGAAGGACGCCTACGTCACCGGGATCAGAGCGATCGACGGTGCTGCCGTGTTCGGGGATCCCGACTTGTCCATCATCGGTTTCGGCGCTCCCGGCCGGGACGTGGCGGCAATAGCGTCCGGCCTAACGGAACGCGGCTGGGTCCCCGGCCTGCTGCGCGACCCGCCCGGCCTCCACATGATGATGTCACTGCTGCACGAGCCAGCGCGTCCCCGCTACCTGTCGGACTTTCGCGCGGCTCTCGCTGCGGCACCCGCGGCGCGGAACACTTCTATCACGGCCACCTACTAGGAGCGCGCGATGGCCCAAACCGTCCTGCTCGCCAAAATCCTGCACGAGGCCAACACGTTCGCCGTGACGCCGGCGCCGGTGAGCCATTACGAGCGGCAAGGCATCTTTTGCGGCGAGCAGGTTGCCGAACGGTTCAGGCCGACGCGCACGGAGATGGGCGGCTTCCTCGAAGCTGCGGCGCGAGAAGCGTGGCACGTCGTAACGCCGATTGCCGTGCCCTGCGCGCCGGCGGGTCCGATGAGCGCAGAAGCGTTCGCGCTGTTTCTCGACGCACTGCTCGCGGGCATCGACAGTGCCGGTCCACTCGATGGCGTCCTGCTGGCGCTGCACGGAGCCAACGTGGCGGAGGGTGACACCGATCCGGATGGGACCGCGGCCGCTGCCGTGCGGGCGCGCATCGGTGCGAACGTGCCCATGATCATTACGCTCGACCCGCACTCGAACGTGTCCGACCGCCTGGCGGCGGCGACCAACGGCCTTACCGCCTACCGCACCCATCCGCACACCGACCACAAGGAAACCGGCTTGCGCGCCGCGGCCATGCTGCAACGCTGCATGGAGACGGGAGCGCGTCCCGCGGTGCACCTTGCCCGCGGCTGGCAGATGCGTGGTTTCGATGCCTGCCGGACATCGTTGCCGGACGGGCCGATGCACCGTGCCTTAGACATTGCCCGGGCCATGGAGCGAGAGGATCCCGGGGTGTGGGAGGTCAGCATCCAGTCCGGTTTCGGCCTGGCCGACGTGTGGCAGGTCGGGCCGAGCGTCGCGGTCACGGCCGAGCGTTTCGACCCGCGATTTCAGCGCATGGCCGAGCGGCTGATGCGGTTTGGCTGGGACGAGCGGAACAACGACACCGTGCCCATGATCAGCGCGAAAACCGCACTGGCGCAGGCTCGCGCCCTGCCGCCAGGACCGCGGGCGATCGTGCTGTCGGATTTTGGGGACGCACCAGGGGCGGGTGGTTACGGCGATGCCACCGCCATGCTTAGGATACGTTATAAAATAACCGCATCATATTTTAGTTTCTGAGGTTTGATGGTGTAGTTCCACTCGCCGTGGAATGGGTCGCGGTAGATGTTGAGTGCGGCCATATCCTCGTCGGACACGCGGATGCCCTTTGGGTAGGATCTTGTGTCCAGCTCGCACCGGACTGCCAGGCCCGTTTTGGTCGTGGTGGCGCCGATCAGGCTGATGATGGTGCGGTAGCTGACCAGCGGCTTGGCCCGCCAGTTCTGGCTGATGTAGGAGAACAGGCGGTGCTCCACCTTGTTCCACTTGCTGGTGCCCGGCGGCAGGTGGTGGACGGTGATCTCGATGCCGAGTTCATCGGCCAAGCGTTGCAGCTCACGCTTCCACAGCCGCACCCGCGAGCCGTTGCTGCCGCCTCCATCGGCAGTGATGGTGAGACGCTTGGCCTCAGGATAGCGGGGCCGGCCCACCTCGTGCCACCAGCGCCGGATGGTCTGCACCGCGAACT
>CAXTDP010000589.1:0-4065 GCA_964242295.1 uncultured Acetobacteraceae bacterium
AGGTCCGCCACCGGCCGGGCCGGGCCGCGGTCGGCCCGCAGGGCCAGCGTCGCGTCGCCCGCGCCCAGGTCGAACGACAGGATGCCGGGGGATGCCAGGTCTTCCTCGCTCGCCAGGCCGCGCGCTTGTTCTTCCGAATACAGGAACCGGCGATACCAAACGGGATCATGCCGATAGGAGCCACCTTGGGCGGAAATGGCAGGCAGGCCGGGGTAGGGCTGCCACACCACCTGATCCGTCCCTTGTTCTACAGGCTCGAACCCAAAGGCGGGGTTTTTATGGTGCTGGGCATGGTAGCTGCGCCCGGACAGCAGCAGGCGGACCCGCAGCGTCGCCGCCCCGCCGCCGGTAAGGGACCAGCGCAGGGAAGTTTGGCCGCTGCCAAGGGCCACGAACACCTCGTGGACCAGACGCCCGCCGCCCGGCAGGTCGTAGGTCCAGATCGGCCAAGGGTCGGCGGCGAAAGACACCAGGCGGTCCGCGCCGTCCGGATGCACCATACCTGGCTGGTAGCGCTGGCTGGTGAGCGCCACCGGCCCGTTCTCCGTGTCCAGCCAGGCCTCGATCCCGTTCACGAGGACCACGCGCCCCGTCGGCGGCGTCACGGCTACGAGGAGCAGCGCATGGTAGCACCGCGTGCGCACGAGGCCCACGGTTCCCGACGCGAAGCCGCCGGTTCCGTCGGGTTCGAGCCACTCCGCAGCCGGATCGGGCATGGTCATGGCCCCGCAACCGTCCCGGCGTTCAGGCTGGAATCCGCATCCTCGGCGTTTGGCGATGATCGCAACGGCATTGCCGCATCCTCCTTTGGCCCCGCGCCGGCAGCAATGCCCGGCGCGCCGTCACGCTGCCAGTGCGTCGGGCTGGCGGCGGACGACTGCGCGGGCGTCGCCGCGCAGCACCTCGTAGGCGGTGCTGCCGTCCCGCTGCCAGAACCGCAGGTCCAGGGTGTGCGGCCCCAGCCGCAGCCCGGTCAGGGTCAGGTCCGGCAGCCAGTGCGGCAGCGCGGGGTCCACCCGCAGCAGGCCGTTCGGTGCGTCCGGCTCCAGGCCCAGCATGGCCTGCATCGTCATGAACACCGACCCGGCCGCCCAGGCCTGCGGCACGTTGGCGCCGACATACTGCACCGGGAAGCCGGACGGCGTCCGTGTCAGCCCGGCATACAGCTCCGGCATCTGGTTCTGGTTGAAGTGGCTCGCCGCCTCGTTCAGGTCGCGCGCCACCCGCGCCGCCTCTGCGGTGAAGCCGTAGCGGCGCAAGCCCAGGGCGATGATGGCGTTGTCGTGCGGCCAAACCGAGCCGTTCTGGTAGGAGTACGGGTTGTAGCAGGCGTGCTCCGCCGACAGCGTGCGTATGCCCCAGCCGCTCCACATGTCCGGCGCCATCAGCCGCTGCACCACGCGGGCGGCGCGGTCCGGCCGGACGATCCCGGACCACAGGCAATGGCCGGGGTTGGAGGCGACGGTCAGCACCGGCCGCTTCTCCCCATCCAGGCAGTAGGCGTAGAAGCCGCCGGCCTCGTCCCAGAACGTGTCGTTGAACCGCTCGTAAAGCTGCGCCGCCTTGCCGCGCAGCGCCGCGGCGCGGTCGCGGCTGCCCAGGGCGTCGAACAGCTCCGCCATCCGCATCCAGGCGTCGTAAACGTAGCCCTGCAGCTCGCACAGCGCCTTCGGCCCCTTCACGAGCGTGCCGTCAAGGTAGGGCACGCTGTCGCCGGAGTCCTTCCAGCCCTGGTTCTCATAGCCCGCCGTGGACCGGGTCTGATACTCCTGGAAGCCGTCGCCATCGCGGTCGCCGCATTCGTCAATCCAGCGCAGGCAGCCCTCGGCGACCGGCAGCAGGCGGCGCACCAGGTCCAGGTCGCCGGTCCAGCGCCAGGTCTCGTGCAGGGTGATGAGATACAGCGGCGTTGCGTCCGCCGTGCCGTAATACGGCGTGTGCGGGATCAGCTTGAAGTGCGCCAGCTCGCCGAACCGCATCTCGTGCAGTATCTTGCCGGGTTCGGCGTCGCGGTAGTCGTCGCGCTCGGTGGCCTGCTGCTGACCCAGCACGTCCAGCGTCGCCAGGGCGAACTGGGGCGTGACAACCAGGTTCTGCAGCGACGAGATCAGGCTGTCGCGGCCGAACAGCGCCGTGAACCACGGCAGTCCCGCCGCCGGCACAAAGGACTCCTCGCCGCCGCCGTCATGCGGCAAGCGGAGCGCGGCCATGTCGTCCACCGCCTGCTTGAAGGTGCGGTAGTACTCCTCGTTGGACGATTGCAGGCTCAGCACCCCGTCCTTCCAGCGCGGCGCGTCCGAGACGATGACCGGCTCCTCATGGCTGCACTGCCCGGGAGCGGCGAAGCTGCGCGCACCGTCGCCCAGCTCATACAGCAGGCAGGTGTGCCAGTGGGCACCGGGCGCCAGGTCCACGACGAAGCTGAGCCGGCCGTTGGCGTAGGTCATCGCGGCATCGCCGTGCGGCCGGACGCCGACGGAGCGGCGGAAGTCGGCGTTGGTGTAGGTGGTCGTCAGCCGTTGCGCGCCTGCGTCCCACTCGGTGGCGATGCTGCCCCGGCGGATCGCCTTGCCGCCCTTCACCTCGAACACGTCGGCGAAGTCGCAGCGCATCCCGATTTCCAGGTTGAAGCGGACGCTGCCGGTGCCGTGGTTGGTGATGTCCACGTCCTCGTGCAGGCCGCCCTGGATGGAGCGGCCGAGCACCAGGCCCAGCGTGCGCGCCGCGACCGGGCCGGAGGCGGTGTCCAGCTTGCGGTTAGTCAGGTGTATCTGCAGGGCGTCATGGCTGATGGCGCCGCCGCTCAGCAGGTCCCAGCGCTCGCCGTCGGCAAACAGCGACCAACTGCTGATGATGCGGGTGTCGTTGAAGTAGAGCCCCTTCTCGCTGTGGGCGGGGATCGTGCCATCGGGCTCGCAGACCAGCACCGTCCGCCCCTGGTGGATGGAGATCTGTGTCGGTCCGACCTGAACCCTGAACGACGACATGGGTGCTGCTCCGCAATCTGCACGCCGATACTTGATGCAGGCATGGCGTCCGGGAAGCAGCATAGTTCCCATAACTGGCCGGTATGGGCTGCCGCCGGGTTCATGCTCGGCTTCGTGAAGATGGCTGCTCCGCGCGCAGTTGCGGGATGATGCGCCAGGCCGCAGGTTGCCCGCCGCGTCCAACTGGTGATGATGCGCGCGGACACGGGGCGGCCTACCGCCGCCTGACCTGAACGCGCAGCAGCCTCAAGGGGAGACAAAAATCATGGATAGCGTAGGAATGATGGATACCGAGAAGATGGCGGCCCGGATGAGCAAGGGGGACGGCTTCATCGCAGCACTCGACCAGAGCGGCGGCTCCACCCCCGGCGCGTTGCGCCTGTATGGCATCCCAGACAGCGCCTACAGCGGCGACGCCGAGATGTTCCATCTGATGCACGAGATGCGCGTCCGCATCATGACTGCCCCCGCCTTCACCGGGGACAAGGTGCTCGGCGCCATCCTGTTCGAGGGCACGATGGACGGCCAGGCGGAAGGCAAGCCGGTGCCGCACTTCCTGTGGCAGGAGCGGGGCGTCGTCCCCTTCCTGAAGATGGACAAGGGGCTGGAGGCCGAGAAGGACGGCGTCAGCGTGATGAAGCCGATCCCAGGGCTGGACGCGCTGCTCGCCCGGGCGGTGCCGCTTGGAGTTTACGGCACCAAGATGCGCTCGGTCATCAACCTGCCGTCCAAGGAGGGCATCGCCGCCGTCGTGGCGCAGCAGTTCGAGATCGCGGAGCAGATCAGCCGACACGGCCTGATGCCGATCATCGAGCCGGAAGTCTCGATCAAGAGCCCGGACAAGGCCGCCGCGGAAGCGATCCTGCTGGAGGAGTTGACCCGGCACCTCGACACGCTGCCGGACGGGCGCAAGGTGATGCTCAAGCTGACCATCCCCGACGTGACCGACCTTTACGCGCCGCTGATGAAGCACGACCGGGTGGCCAGGGTCGTCGCGCTGTCCGGCGGCTATAAGATGACCGATGCCTGCCAGCGCCTTGCCGCCAACCACGGCATGATCGCCAGCTTCTCGCGCGCC
>CAXTDP010000590.1:0-4064 GCA_964242295.1 uncultured Acetobacteraceae bacterium
ATGCCGCTCGGGCTGCAGGTCGTTGCCAGGTTCGGGGACGATGCCGGCGCGCTGCGATGGGCGGAGTGGGTCGTCCAGCACTGATCCGCTGGTTGTCTTTGCCAGCAGGCCTGGCCGGAACATGGCAGCATGCCTGGCACGGCGTCGCGCAACCCAGGGGGAACGTCGGCAGCTCCCAGGCACAGCGTCCTTTAAACAAAGCTGATACCGCAGTCTCCGCCGGTTGCAGCCTCCTGCCCGCTCTGCCGTCGCCTGCTCCGTTGAACCGCTGGGAGCCTACCCCTTCCGAACGTCCCACATGATCGGCACCGGCGCGTTCACCACGCCAGACAAGCTGCTGCGCGTGGCCTGGTAGTTCAGGAAGAACCCTGTCGGGATGAACGGCGCCTCCGCGACCAGCGACGCATTGAGCTTGGCTGCGGCCGCCTTCTCCGCCGCCAGGTCCGCCGCCTCATACCAGGCGGCGATGTCCGCCTGCACCTGCTCGTCCGTCGGCCAGCCGAACCAGGCGGTCTTCCCCGTGCAGTAGATGTGCGGATAGGTCGCCGGCGACGACGACCCAACGCCCGCGGCCCAGGTGTGGAAGATGTGCCAGCCGCCCTCGGACGGCGGCTTCATGCTGGCCCGGCGCGCGGTCATCGTGCCCCAGTCCATCGCCTGCAAATCCACGTTGACGCCGATGCGGCCCAGCAGGTCTGCCGTCACGTCCGCCTGCGCCTTGGCCGGCGGCTGGTCGGTCGCCATCATCAGCACGACTTTCTCGCCGGTGTAGCCGGCCTCCCGCAGCAGCGCCGCGGCGCCGGCGTAATCGCGCTTGCCTTGCAGCACCTCGCCCCCCGCCTCGGTGAACAGCGGGGTGCCGGGCGGGAAGTATCCGGCGACGGGCTTCCACAGCGCCGGGTCGCCGCCGACGACCGCCTGCATGAAATCCGCCTGGTCCGTCGCCATCATCAGCGCCCGCCGCGCCCGCCGGTCGTTGAACGGCGGATGCAGGTGGTTGACCCGGAACACGCCCATGTTGCCCAGCGGGTCGGCGATGCCCACACGGATGTCGCGGTTCCGCTTCAGCAGCGGCACCAGGTCGGGGATCGGCTGCTCCCACCAGTCCACCTCGCCGTTCTGCAGCGCCGCCGCCGCGGTGCCGCTGTCGGGGATCGCCTGCCATTCCAGCCGGTCGAACAGCACGCGCTTGCCGCCTGCCAGCCAGTCCGACTTTTCCTCACGCGGGACGTAGCCGGCGAACCGCTCGAACACGGCAGAGGAGCCGGTCACCCACTCATCCCTCCGGAACACGAAGGGGCCGGAGCCGACATACTCGGTGATGGGCGTGAAGGCGTCGGTGGCCGCGATGCGCTCGGGCATGATGAAGCACACGGGCGTGCCGACCTTGCCCAGTGCATAGATCAGCTTGGGGAACGGGCGGCGCAGCCGGAAGCGGAAGCGGCGGTCGTCCAGCGCCTCCAGCGCGTCCAACTGGGCGGCGATGCGCTGGCCCATCAGGTCGCGCTTCATCCAGCGCCCCACGCTGGCGACGGCATCGCGCGCCCGCACCGGCTCGCCATCATGGAAGCGCAGGCCGGGGCGCAGCGTGAAGGTCCAGGTCAGGCCATCCGCCGCGGTCTCGTGCCCCTCGCACATCTGCGGCCGGGACGTGAGGCTGCTGTCCACGCCATACAGCGTGTCCCACAACAGCAGGCTGGCATTGCGGACGACGTCAATCGTGGTCCAGATCGGGTCCAGGTTCGACAGCCCGGCCTGCGGCACGAAGCGTACGGTGTTCGCCGCCGCGGCGCCCGCGATGGAGGGTGCGGCCAACCCGGCGGCGGCCGAAGCGAGGAACGTGCGGCGTTTCATTCGGAAGCCCTCCCGTGGCCGCGCTCTCCGGCCCGGCCTGGGCGGAGATTGCACCAGGGTGGTCATGGGGGATAGCGGGCCAGGCCGGGCATGATGCGGCCATCGGCACTGGGATGGAAACGGCCGGCATCGCCGGGCTTGCGGGGTAGTGCCTCAGTTCGAATGTCGGCCCTTGGTGGTTAGCAGTCATTCGCGCGGCGCCACCCGCACAGGGCTTTGCGGGTGGCTAACGACCTCATCTGGGAGCTGCAGCCACCGGTGCCGTCGCTTGTCCCAGGTGGCTTGCATCGGCGTGGGAAAGTCCGGGTCCGCGAACGTACCGACCGCAACGCCCACCATTGACGGAAGACGCTCAGGTTCCCACCACACCGTCGATCCACAGGTTCCGCAGAAGTGGAACGTGATCTCAGAGCCGTTGTCGGACCCTCGCCTAAACCGGTTCGATGATCCCTCCGAGACCGTGATCTGTTCCCTGGCGAAGAAGGCTCCGATGCCGAAGGCCGAGCCCGTTCGGCGCTGGCAATCGAAGCAGTGGCACAGCGACACACCGGCCGGCTCGCCGCTGCAGCGGATCACGAGCTGTCCGCACTGGCACGCTGCTTCCCGGAACATGCCGCAAAGCTGAACACGATCCGTGCAGGTGTGCAATCCAAAGCGCGGGACGTCCGCTCTGGGTCATAAGCCGACATTCAAACTAAGACACCACCGCCTGCGACGACGGTTCGACAGCCGCCCCATCACCGGGCAAACTCCCCCACTTGGACGCGAAGGAGCCCCCCCGATGGACCATGACCTCATCCTGCGCAACGGCCGAGTGCTGGACCCGGGAACCGGACGCGACGAGGTGACCGACATCGCCTTCGCCGCCGGCAAAGTCGCCGCCATCGGCCCCGGCCTGCGAGGCCGGGCGGAGCGGGACGTGTCCGGCTGCATCGTCATGCCCGGCAACATAGACCTGCACGCCCACATCTACTGGGGCGGCACCTCCATCAGCGTGGACGCCGACCAGCTTGCCCGGCGCTGCGGCACGACGACTTGGCTTGATGCGGGATCGGCCGGGCCGGGCAACTTCGCCGGCTTCCGCAAGCATGTGATCGAGCCGAGCCGCACCCGCATCCTGGCCTACCTGCACGTGAGCCACGCCGGCATCTTCGCCTTCTCGAAGTCCGTGATGGTGGGCGAAAGCGGCGACATGCGGCTGATGGACACCGAAACCTGCGCCGCGGTGGCGCGCGAGCACCCGGACGTGATCCGCGGCATCAAGGTACGGGTGGGCGCCAGCACCAGCGGGGTGAACGGCATCGCGCCGCTGTATCACGCACTGGCCGCGGCGGACCGGGCCGGGCTGCCGATGATGTGCCACATAGACCGGCCGCCGCCGCGCTACGAGGACGTGCTGGCCGAGCTGCGGCCCGGCGACATCCTGACCCACTGCTACAAGCCGTTTCCCAATGCGCCCTGCTACGCCGATGGCCGGATCAAGGAGGCGTGCTGGCAGGCGCGGGAGCGCGGGGGGATCTTCGACATCGCGCACGGCGCCGGGTCGTTCGACTTCGGGGTGGCAGAGGCGATGCTGGCCGGCGGCTTCCCGCCGGATGTCATCAGCTCGGACGTGCACGTGCTGTGCATTGATGGCCCGGCGTTCGACAACATGGAGACGATGAGCAAGTTCCTGTGCCTCGGGATGCCGCTGGCCGACATCGTGCGGGCGGTCACCGTGGCGCCGGCCGCGGTGCTGCGGCGTCCGGACCTGGCGGACCTGTCGGTGGGCAGCACCGGGGACGCGACGGTGATGCGGCTGGAGGAGGGGCGATACACCTTCTCCGACGTGTCCCGGCAGACCCGTGCGGGCCGGCAGCGCTTCGCGCTCGACAGCATGGTCGTGGCCGGGGCGCTGTGGCACGCGGCGGACGGCCAGGCGAAGGCTGCGGAGTAGGGTTGCCGGTTCCGGTTGGACGATGTGCGCCGATGCCTGCTCCCTCCTCCTCCGGGAGAGGGTTGGGGCGAGGGGGTCTTGGCTGCGGCGCGGGGCAATGCCGGTGCAGGTGGCACGCAGTTTACGACATGCTAAGACCCGCGCTTGCCCTTTCCCTCACCCTAGCCCTCTCCCGGAGGGAAAGGGAACGAACGGGGGCGGTCCTTCCATCAAGTGCGTTGGGCGTGGCCGAGTGGTTGCGTTGATATCGCCGGGCTGGCAGGCTTCCCGCCGC
>CAXTDP010000591.1:0-4063 GCA_964242295.1 uncultured Acetobacteraceae bacterium
CAATGGCAGCCCGGCCCGGCGCCTGCCGTGGCCGTCGAACACGCCTGGCTCGGTGTCCGCCAGCACGGTGCCGCCGCGGGCGGCGAAGGCGCGGATTTCCGCAAGCTCGGTGTCCCCCAGCGCGATGGCATGGGGCAGCATCAGTACGCGCAGCCCGGCATCGCGCAATGCCCCGCCCGCCAGCGTGTCCGCCGTCAGCCAGCGCGGCTGCAGGCCCAGCCCGGTCAGGTCCGCCGCCGCTTGCCGCCGGGCTGCGCGCCAGGGATTGTCGTCGTTCTCCCGCTCCGAATCCCGGTTGGACCAGGCGGATCCTTTCGGCTGCTGGTCCAGCAGCCAGCGCAGGCGGAAGCTTTCCTGGGAATACAGCACCGCGACCGGGGACGGCCGCGGCGTCGCCGCCAGCAGCGCCGGCGCCACCCTGCGCAGCGCGCCGGCCAGCCCTTGCAGGAACCGTCCGCGCGGCCCGGGGGCGCCATCCGGGGTCACGACATCCCCGGCCTCGTCCCAGACCACCATGCCGCGGCTGCCGCGCAGCAGCTCGCGCCAGGCCCGGTAAGCCTCGCGCGGCCCGGTCGAGAACGCCGTGCCGAGCGGAAGCAGTGCCGGGTTGAAGGCGTGCGCCAGTTCCAGGGCGTTGCCGGTGTCGTAGATTTCCATCACGTCCACGGCAGGGGCCAAGCGCCCGTAGTCGTAGCCGCCCCAGCCCGGCACCTGCGCGCCTTCCAGCGCCGCCAGCCCGGCGGGGTCGGCCCGGTGGACAGCATCCGTGCCGGCGCGCACCGCATCGGCGAAAGCCACGTCCATGAACCCCTTGAAGTCCGACCAGGCCGAGAAATTGCCGTCCGTCCGGCGCATGGCGGCGTCCGTCAGCTCCGGCTGCACCGCATCCCAATCGTTGTAGGCCGTCCCCCACTGCGCGTTCAGCGCGTCGAGCGTGCCGTAACTACCGCGCAGCCACGCCCGGAAGGCGGCGAGGGAGGACGGGGCGAGATCGTAGTCCCAGGGTGCGGCCAGGTCGGCGACCCCGGACTCGTCCCCCAGGTCATAGAACAGCGGATGGTCGGCGGCCCTCGCCCGCACCAGGGTGTCCAGCCGCGTCTGCACGGTAGCAACCGCCTGCGGGTCGGACAGTCCGGGCTCCCGCACGAACACGCTGGCATCCGTCGGGTCCGCCCGCCGCCGGGCACGGTCGCGGTCGAAGCGCCAGGTGACGGGCTGGCCCGGGGTGTAGCGATGATAGGAGGCGTAGAAGTCGGTGGCGATGTTCTCCAGGTAATAGGGCAGGCCGGAGGCGCGGACCTCCGCCAGCTCCTTCGGATCAACCCGGCCGCTATTGCCGATGACCTTGATGCCGGTGAAGCCCAGGCGCCGCAGGCCCGGCAGCGCCGCGGCGGGCTGGCCCTGCCACATGATGAGCTGGTAATCGTCCCAGCGCGGGTCCGCAGCCCCCGCCGGGGATGCCGCCCCCACTGCAGATGCCGCCAAGGCGGCCAGCAGCAGCGCCGCCTTCATTGGCCCAGCACCAGGCGCTTGGCCCGACCGGCCAGGCCGCGCAGGCCATCCTTTATCCCGTGCGCCGCGCCGGACGCCTTGTTGCGCCACGAGCCGGACGTAGAAACCTCGGTATCCGCTGGGCCAACTTGGTTGCCGTCCAGCACCGGGCTGCCGCCGGACCAGTCCAGCAGCAGGGCCATTGGACGTGCCGCCAGCAGGCGGTTGCCGCGCAAGGTCGGGCCGGCAGGGCCGTTGGCGAGCACGGCGCCCGGCCGCCCGGTGACCTCGGCACCAATCTCGAACCTGTTGCCCACCAGCGTCAGCCGCCCCTCGGCCGACACCGCCGGCAGGGCGCCGATGCCGGAGAAGCCGTTGCTGACCAGCATGGTGTCCGCCGCGCCGGACGAGACTGCGCCACCCTTCAGATCCGCAAACACCGACCCGCGCACCAGGAGCTGGTCCGATGCGGCAACGAGGATCGCGGCCAGGGGGTGGTCTCCGCCGACGCCACCACCCTCGAACCGGCACTCCGTCGCCAGGATCGCGCCGCCTGCCGAGCCGGACAGCAGGCTGACCTGATCGTCGCGGAAGGTGACGCGGTCCAGGATCAGCCCCGGCGCTTCCAGCCGCACCCCGGCGCCGTTGCCGTCCGGCACGCGGGCGCGGGCCAGGGTCAGGTTGCGCAGGGTCGTGTGCTCCCCGCCGATTACCAGGATCGCCTTGTCCTGGCACGTCAGGTCCGTCATCACCGCGCCCGGCCCGTGTCCAGCAACCGTGAGGCCCGGCGTGGTCCAACTGGCGCAGTCATAATACTCGCCCGGCTCGATCAGCACCTGGTCGCCGGGCTGGGCAGCCCGTATGGCAGCCGATGGCCGGTCGTAAGGCTGCCCGGGACCGACCAGCAGGTCCTTGGCGGCGGCAGGGGAGGCAAGGAACAGGAACAAGAGGGCAATGCTGCTCCCTCTCCCTCCGGGAAAGGGTTGGGGTGAGGGGGTCTCGGCTGCGGAGCGGAGACCGACTTTTCCAGCAGCACGTATCCTGTATTCGAACAGGGGAACGCCGGCCCGCCCCCTCACCCCGACCCTCTCCCGGAGGGGGAGGGAGCAGAACAGCATATTACCGCGTGACCTTCCCGTCGCCTTGCAGCGGCTTCGCCTGGCCGCTGATGCGGTTGCCGGTCAGCATGGCATCCGTCGCCGTCAGGTTCCACACGAACGACGTCGGGTAGCCGCCGGCATTGCGGAAGGTGTTGTTGGTGATGGTGATCTCACGCGTCGGCTGGGTCACGCCCTCCGTCCCGATCACGATGGCGCCGGTGTGGTTGGCAGCCTGCGGCCCCTTGGTCAGCGTGCTGTCCCGAACGATCAGCGATCCGCCGTTGGGTGCCTCGATCATGTAGCTGGCGGTGCCGTCCTCCCCGTCATCGAGGGTGCAGCCCACCACCTCGGTCCGTTCCGCGCGGGACTTGATATGGTGGCCTTCGCGGGTGTCGAAGAACTTGCTGTTCTCCACCCGCAGCAGCTTGGCATGGCCGATGTAGATGCCGTGGGCGCAAGCCGCCTGGCAGGTGCCGTTGCGCTCGAAGTAGCTGTTGCGGACGATGATCGTCGCACCCTCGGTCCCGGATAGGATGCCGTTCTGGTTGTTGACGAAGCGCACGCCATCCACCAGCAGGTTGGCACCCTCGCTGCGTATGCCGGCGCCGTTGCCGTCCGGCACGCGGGCACGGGTCAGCGTCAGGTTGCGCACCGTGATGTCCGCGCCGGTCGTGATCAGCAGCGCCTTGCCGCCGCAGGTCTTGTCGGTGATAAGCACCTTGGATGCGTCGCCCACGCCCTCGATGGTCAGCTTGGCCTGAGGCACGGTGGCGCAGTCGAAGTACTCGCCGGGCTGCAACTGCACGGTGTCCCCGGAGCGGGCGGCCTTTACGGCGTCGGACGGCAGCTTGAACTCGCGGCCTTCCCCGACTTCCAAGGTGCGGGCCTGGGCAAGGCTAGGGCCGAGCAGCAGGGCTGCCAGGATGGGGGCGAGAACAAAACGGATCATGGCGGTTACTCCTTGCGGGCGTCAGGTCCCGACGCGCAGGCTCCGCACCAGGGTGCAGCCCGCGATGCGCCAGGCGTCGCCGTCGCGCTCCATCTCGTATAGCGCAACCTGCGGCTGCCCGTCCTGCCCGGTCAGTTCCACTCGCTGCACGATGCGGCCGTTCTCTTGGGACAGCTCGCCATATTCGACGCTGCGCGGGCGGTAAACGGCCGGGTAGGTTCGCCGCACCATGTCGAGGAACCGCTTAGGCGTGCCGAACATCTTCTGAATGCCTGGTGACGCGAAGGCGAAGGCGCCGGGCGCATCGTCACGCCCGAACGCCTCGATCTGCCGGCCGATCACGCTGCGGATCGCCGCCCCGTCCGATGCGGATGGCTCCTCCGCCCGCACGCCCCCGGCGGCGCAGGTCAGCATGGCGGCAAGCAGCAGGCGACGCAACATCGGCATCTCTAGTCCCCATCGGCCGTGGTCGGCGCGAGCTGCAGCGGCCCCAATACCGGGCGTGTCCGGGCGATGGCCGGCT
>CAXTDP010000592.1:0-4060 GCA_964242295.1 uncultured Acetobacteraceae bacterium
GGGGGCGCCGCCCGGCGCATCCAGCTTCAGCACGTAGTCCCGCGTCGCCGCCTGCGCGGCCGTGGCGCCGTCGTCATACAGGGGACGCACGCCGGAGTAGGACCAGACCACGTCGGCGGGCGTCACCGGCTTGATGAAGTACTCGGACGCCGCCCGGCAGATGTAGGCGACTTCGTCCTCCGTGGCGTGGACCTTGGCCGGGTCGCCCTTGTAGTCGCGGTCGGTGGTGCCGACCAGGGTGAAGTCGGTCTCATACGGTATGGCGAAGAAGATGCGGCCATCCGCGTTCTGGAAGATGTAGCAGCGGTCGTGGTCGTACAGGCGCCGCACGACGACGTGGCTGCCCTGGACCAGACGCACCGTGGCGGGCGCATTGGACCGCAGGACGCTGGACAGCACCTCGGCCACCCAAGGCCCCGCCGCGTTCACCAGGGTGCGGGCACGGACGGTATGGGACAGCCCTTCGTCGTCCTGCAACGTGGCCGTCCACGTATCGCCGTCGCGCACGGCGGCCGTTACGCGGGTGCGGGTCAGCACCTCCGCCCCGTGCGCCGCGGCGTCCTGGGCGTTCAGCACGACCATGCGGCTGTCCTCCACCCAGCAGTCCGAATACTCGAATCCCCAGTGGAACCCGGGCTTCAGCGGCGCGCCTGCCGGGTCCCGGTCCAGGCGCAGCGTCCGGGTGGGCGGCAACAGGCGGCGTCCGCCCAGGTGGTCATACAGGAACAGACCCAGCCGCAGCAGCCAAGCCGGGCGCTGGCCCTTGCCGTGCCCGGACGCGTGCGGCAGCACGAAGCGCAGCGGCCAAACGATGTGCGGCGCCATACGCCAGATCACCTCCCGTTCCTGCAAGGCCTCTCGCACCAGGCGGAACTCGTGGTGCTCCAGGTAGCGCAAGCCGCCATGGATCAGCTTGGTTGAGGCCGAGGAGGTGCCGCCGCCCAGGTCCGCGGCCTCCGCCAGCAGCACCGACCAGCCGCGCCCGGACGCGTCGCGGGCGATGCCGCAGCCGTTGATGCCGCCGCCGATCACCAGCAGGTCATAGACATCTCCTTTCGGCACGGCGTCCTCCGGAAACGCGCGTTCGTTCGCGCGTTCGCTTTGTTCGAATGGAAGGCTAGGGGGACGCGCTGCGAACTGCAAGCGGTTATGGCACCGGGCTTCAGTCCTCCGGCTCCGTGGGGCCTCCGGCCTCGATCACCTGGACGTCGTGCAGGCGGCACAGCTCGGCCGCAGCCGGGTCGAGCCGGTCGGTGACGAGGACGTCCACCTCGGACAGGTGCGCAACCTGGACCGGGGCGCTGCGGGCAAACTTGCTGCTGTCGGCCACCAGCACCACGCGCCGGGCGTGGCCGATCACCGCGCGCATGACGCGGACCTCCCGCAGGTCGAAGTCCAGCAGCGTCCCGTCGCCGTCTATGGCGGAGGTGCCGATCACCGCGGCGTCCACGCGGAAGCCGCTGAGCATGTCCACCGTTGCCGCGCCGACGATGCCGCCATCGACCCGGCGCACGACGCCGCCGGCCACGACGACCTCGATCCCACGCTGCCCGTGCAGCTCGGTCGCGACATGCAGGTTGTTCGTGACCACCAACAGCCCGGCGTGACCGCCTAGCGCGCGCGCCACCTCCTCCGTCGTGGTGCCTATGGTCAGGAACAGGGAGGAGTTCGAGGCGATCAGCCGGGCCGCGGCCTCCCCGATCAGGCGCTTGTGCGGCTGGGACACCAGGCGGCGCGCCTCATAAGCCAGGTTCTGCGCGCCGGAAGCGACAATGGCGCCGCCGTGCACGCGGGTCAGCGCGCGCTGCCCGCACAGGTCGCCGAGGTCGCGCCGGATGGTCTGCGGCGTGACGGCGAAGCGGGCGGCCAGGTCGTCCACCCCAACCCGGCCGGCCTCACGCGCCAGGGCCAGGATTTCGGCTTGGCGGCGCTGGGATGTGCTCACCGGCCAACTCCTGCTCATTCACGCGCCCCAGCATGGCCCTTTGCCAGGGCATGGTGGGCGCTTCGCTCGGACCGTCCTGGCCGATGCGGAACGCTTTGCCAAGGGGGTGCCCCGCCCCAGCAGCGCTCGCGCGTCCGTCGGCTTTGCGACCTCCGCGCCGATGCCGCGCACCAGCGCCGCGTTGCCCGGCGCCAGCACGCGGCCGGATAGGTAAAGGCTTTCTCCAGTCCCACCCGGAGATGCCCTCCCAGCACCGCCGCCAGTGCCACAGTCGGGAGCTGGTGGCGGAAGATGCCGAAGGCCGACCACAGCACCCCGGCCGGCAACTGGCACCGTCAACTTGGGCGTGGTTCAAAGCCAGGTCACACGCGGAGCTTGGAAGCCGGGTTGACGTTTCCAGGATGGCTGATGGCACCCTGACGTTTTCAGGTGCGGTGCGAGATCGATCGGTGTGCCGGCGTAGCGGCGCGGCTGCCGGGAGGTGACAGTAAGGACCTGGCCATTCAGGCGCTGGCGCAATTGGAGGGGGAGCATGCAGAGTTATGGGGGAGTGATCAGGCTGCGGCTGCTATTGGTCGCTGATCGTCGTTGGCGGGCGGGAAGCCTGGGCGACAGCGGCGTAAGGCAGCTTTAGTGCACAAATGAGATTGCGGACGTGCGGCGGTAGCTGGACGCCGTTCCCGGCAATCCGTTGCGGCATCGGCGGAACTGTCGCAAGATTGGGGGTCGAAACGTTCTCGGGCACTGAGCGCCATGGTCTTTGGTGAGTAAGGCTGTTTTTTGCCGGCTACCGGCCAGCACCGGCCTCACTACCGACTGGATCAAACCTGGATTGGGAGGCTGCCGAGAGCGTCGAAGTATCTGAAGCTGTCGCGACCCTGAATCTTGCGACAGTCCCCAAGAATGCCCACAGCGGAGGTGCTGCCGGGACTGCAGCGGGAGTGTAGCCAGGCGCCGGCGTAAGTTCGGCAACGTGGCCTCTGGTGACGGGGCGGTCTTTCGGGGCCGCTCTAACTTTGCTTTTCAGTTTTCCGGAATCTCGTGCCTGAATATGCGCGCCGTTATGCGAGGCCACGCCTGATGCCTGCCCTTATCACCTCCGCCCTGCTGTTTGCCGCCCTCCTGGCGCCGCTCACGCTTCTTGCGCCAGGCCCCAGCTTTGCCAAGCCGCCCCCTGGGGTGCATGTGGACTCGGAACTGCACGCCTGGTTTGAGCGCCAGCATTCGGCCTCTGGCGCATGGTGCTGCGACATTTCCGACGGCCACATACTGGAGGATAGCGAGTGGCACATCGTTGGGGAGCATTACGAGGTTCGCATCCTAGGCATGTGGCTGGGGGTCGGCCCCAGCCAGTTGCGTGACCCGGCCGGCGGCCCGAACCCCACGGAGCACGCCGTGGTCTGGTATACCGAAACCAAATACGGGGTCCGCATCTACTGCTTCGCGCCGGGGCGGTTCTACTAGGCGCGCACAATAAGGGTAGGCGCGCACAATAAGGGCGGTTCGGTAACAGGCTGCCCTTCGCCGTTCCGGCCGCCCGCACGTCAGGATCCGGGATCGGCAGGAGCTGGCACCTTGAAGAACCCCTGCGTGCAGACGCCGGCCGCCAACCCGGCTAGGGCCGCGGCGGCGACCAGAGCTGGCGGTGGCTCCCGCAACCGTTCTGCCCCGTCAGCGAGGTGCATCCAGACTGCCAGCGCATCCGCAGTCTGCCCCTGGGCGCGGATAGTAGCGGCCCCCCGGTCGATGATCGCGCGGGCCTCCAAGTCCACCCCATCGCTGGCGTAGCAGCCTCGCCAGGCTGCCAGGATGCGGGCGCACGGCGTCCGCCGCCTGCCGGTCGCTGAGATGCTTCAGGAACTGGAGCACCGTGACCAGGGCCAACCGCCACAGCGCAAGACCCGGCTGACCCCGGGCAGGGTAGAGCTTACGGAAGTCCTCGTCCTCGTAAAGGGCGCTGAACTCGTCGCGCAGCCGCGTAACCACCGTGCCCTTGGGAAACGCCACGCGGGCCACGCGTGCGGTCTCGGCAGGAACCTCGCCGATCGGCTCAGGATGCGGGCTCATGGATCACCTCCACGCCCATGCTAACCCGCCGCCTGAATTCGCCGACAG
>CAXTDP010000593.1:0-4057 GCA_964242295.1 uncultured Acetobacteraceae bacterium
CTCGAACAAATCCACTCTGGCGTTCCAATCCACTCTGAGCCCCCCGGCAAAGCCGGGGACACCCTAGGTTGAGGGACGGGAGGTGGGCCAAAATCCGCCAGCACTACTGGGCCAAAATTCGATAGCAGAGCCAGAGCACCTCTCGTCATGGCCGCTTATTACGATGCGCTTGCCCTAGACATAGCCGGTCAGGAAGCCGTTCTACGTGAGGTTGGGTCGGCCATTGTGAAGTGGGCCGGGTAAGCGCGCCGGTCTCAAGCGTAAGCATCCAAGAGTCCATTTTGGGCCGTTTCCAAACATGCTGGATGGGATGTCCAACGAAGGAAGCGCGCAACCAAGTGTCCGTTTGGGGTTGGTTTCGCGGACACTTCCCCGGCACGGCTCCAACCTGAACTTTTGGCGTCAACCCTTTATGCTCTCCACAGTGCTGCCACGCTGCAAGGCCACTTCAGGCGGCCATTCAAGTGTGGCTGTGACTGGCCTGGAACAATGGATTGAGCATGGCAGCTTTGCCGCGCACCACCTCGGCGATGCAGTCCACCACCGCCCATACGCGAGGCACCAGGCGGTTCTCGTGGTGGGCGCCCAGCCAGATCTCGGCGGACGGCACCGGCACCGGCGTGGCGATCCGGCGCAGCGCCGGCTCCCTGTCGGCCCGGAACCGCGGCAGCAGCGCCAGCCCGCCGCTACAATTGGCGGACCAGCGCTGGGTTTCGTAGCTGTCCGCCCGGAGCACCACCTGCGCCCGCCCGGCGTGCTCGGTCAGCCAGGCCGAGTGTTCCGGCAAGACCTGGTCATCAATCAGCGTGATCAGCCGGTGGCCGCTGCAGCCGTTGCCCAGGTCAGGCTCCCCGTGCTGCGCGACATACGCCACGCAGGCATATAGGCCGAAGGCCAGGTGGCCGATGCTGCGTGCGACTAGGTCGTGGTGTTCGAACCGCCGCAGCGCGAGGACGATGTCGGCCTCCCGGGTGGTCAACGGCTTGCCCGGCAGGTCCGGCAGCGCCTCGATCAGGATGTTGGGATGCCGGGTATGGAGGGCGGCAAAGCAGGGCGCGAGCAGGTGGCTGGTGAGCACCTGCGAGCTGGACACCCGCACCAGCCCTGCCACGCGCGCGTCCAGCCCGGCGACGGCAGACTCAATCAGGCGGGTTTCGGTTTCGACCCGCTCGACGTGCTCCCGGATACTTTCGCCCGCCAGCGTCAGCACGTAGCCGTCCGCCGTGCGCTGCAACAGGCGTACACCCATGTCCTCCTGCATCGCGGCGATCCGGCGGCTGACGGTGGACTGCGTGACATGCAGGTGCTTGGCGGCGGCAGCTAGGGTGCGATGCCGGGCCACGGCCAGGAAGAAGCGCAGGTCGTCCCAGTCCAGCATCGCTGCCTCCGTGTCCACACGTGCCCCCACCACGCATCCCGCGCGGCTTGGCCTCGGGAATGCTTCTCGCCTGCGACAAGCGAAGGGCACAGGCCCTTGTTCATTACCGTATGCCAGCGAACATTGAACAGGCTAGAGAGTGCCCCTCGATGCTCTTGGCTGGCCCAGTGACCGCACCGGCACCGTTGCCAATCATGGCAGCAGCAGGACAATCCGGCATGACACGCCCTCGGAGGCGTAGTCCAGATGCACCTCGGCACCCAACTCCTGTGCCAGCCCGCGCTGGATCAGCCAGGAGCCGAACCCCTGGCAGGGTGATATTTAGGAGGCGACACGGAAGCTTTCGGTAACACTGCGTCTTGAGGCAACGCGGTGGCTGGGTTCCTGGTGTCGCTTGGTGAGATCTCGCTACTTTGCGGTCCATAGCAGCGATGGTGGGTTGTCCCCATCAAACACGCTGCGGCGGCACCGTCACCGGTTCAGAATGCGAGGCAGAAGCTTCTAATTGGCTGCACCAACATGATGAAGGTATGTTGGATCGAACCCTGCCAAGCTCGCGAGCCCGGACCAGTTGAGCACGGTCAGGGTTTCATCCCTGACCTCTGCCAGGTTCTCATCGCGCAACCATTCCAGGGCTCGGCTGGCGTGTACCCCCGTCAACGCAAGCGCATCAGCCAGCTCACCCTTCGTGAACGGCATCGAACAGCTCAGGCCATCCGCCAGCCCGGCCCAGCGCATGCGCGTCAGAAACTCGCACAGTAAGTGTGCTGTGCGCTGGTAGGCCGTGCGACGCCCGGTGTTGACGATCCATTCCTGCGAGATGGCCGTGTCAACCAGCGTCGCCCGCCAAAGCGCCTGCATCCGGCCGGAATGGTCGCCCATCCAGGCAAAAATGGCCGCGTGCGGGACAAATGCGACCCGTGCCGGGGTCAGCGTGCCAATGCCGTGCGCAAGATGCCCAAGCAGCAGGGTGGGCAAATTGCACAGCTCGGTCGGCAGGTGCAGGGCGATGATCTGCCGCCGTCCATCCTCCAGCAACTTGTAGCAACAAGCGAACCCATCAAGGAGCAGCGGGCAGTGCGCTAGGAGGTCTGCCTCGCGGGTCAGGTTCTGGCCGCTCCTAAACTCGCGCACGGCAAGGGAGGTGTCCTCCAGCACATGCCGTTTCAGGTCGGAAAGGCGGCCAGTTCGCTGCATCTCACGTGTGACAGGTCCGGACATGACTAACTACCTCTTCGGTCTTCGTTATGTTCGCTAACAGACTTAGGGGTGTTCGCTTCTTGTCAAGCAGTGCGGCAACTGGAAGTTATGTCACCGCCGCTGTCCTGTGTGCCCAGGTTGTGGGTGCCAGGAGGGCTACCTGATCGGACTGTGCTGCAGGCTACCGCTTACTCCAGGAGCTCGTCACATGACCCGGACCAACCACCTGCTTGCGGCTTTGCCGGCCGACGTGCTGGACCGGTTGCGGCCCGACCTGGAAGAGGTGGCGCTGCCGTTCGGGGCCACTCTGGAGGAGGCTGGTCGGCCAGTCCGGCACGTTTACTTCCCGCACCATGGGGTGGTCTCCATGGTGATGGACTTGGCAGACGGCTCGGTGCTGGAGGCCGCAACGGTTGGTGCGGAGGGCATGGTGGGCTTGCCCATCCTGCTCGAAGCCGAACTTGCTCCGGTGCGGGGCCTCGTTCAGGTTCCAGGTGTCGCGGCACGGATTGAAGCCGACGCGTTCCGCCTGGCACTCGGCCGCGAACCGGCCCTTCGCCGCCTGTTGCTACGTTACGTTCTTGCGCTCATAGGCGTGCTGGCCCGCAACACCGCATGCCACCGAGTCCATCCCATCGTAGAGCGGTGTGCGCGGTGGCTGCTTGCAACGCATGACCAAATGCGCCAGGACAGTTTCCCATTAACCCAGGAGTTCCTGGGTTTGATGCTGGGCGTGGGTCGCCCTAGCGTTTCCATTGCGGCGTCGGCGTTGCAGCGGGCGGGGCTGATTTCCTACGTGCGTGGCCAGGTCACCGTGCTTGACCGGCGCGGTCTGGAGGCTGCCGCATGCGAGTGCTACCAAGCTGCCAGGCTGCAATATGCCGGCCTGATTGGTAGCGCTAGCTGAGCAGATGCCAAACGGCGCCGTGCCGTAGGCGAGTGCAAATCAGCGGTGAGTCACGATGCTGATCAGCGCCGCAACACACTGGGTGTTCATATTTCCTCTGGGTCTGCTGTCTGCGCTGACTGACACTCGGTACAGTGTCCGCCAGGGTTGGTTTGCCGGACAGTGCAGAGCCCAGTTCTGCACGGTGCAACTCTAGGTCTGCCAGAAGACCGTTACTGACCCCGGCGATCCACTCCTACGTCGAGACTATTTGAAGTGTTCGGTTAGGAATTGTTCAAACGCTAGAACGTGCTCAGGCGGTAGGTGATAATCCCAGCATAACGGGGAGATCACCATGGAAGCCGTTTATCGCATCCTGGTCGTCGATGATGACATTGAACTTGGCGATACCATTGCTGAAGAGCTTGAGGCTGCCGGAGGCTTCGTCGCAGAGGTGGTGACAACGGTCCAGGCAGCGGAAGAGGCGGTGTCGGCACCAACGTCCGACATATCGGCGCTTCTGCTCGACGTCGGGCTCCCGGATGGGGACGGTCGGGAGCTATGTGCCCGGCTGCGCAAGAACGGCGTCAGCC
>CAXTDP010000594.1:0-4032 GCA_964242295.1 uncultured Acetobacteraceae bacterium
CGGCACCATGCCGCAGACCGTCCTCGGCAGCGACGGCGTGATCGTCGGCAGCGCCCTCAAAGACGGATCCGGCTTCGATGCCCGGATCGATCCGCAGACCGCCCGCGGTGGCCAGCGCGCCGAGCGCGGCGCATTCCAGCGCGGCGGACGAGGCAAGGCCCGAGCCCATCTCGACGCCGCTGGTGATCGACATCGTGCCGCCGCACACCGGATGTCCGGCACCGCGCAGCGCCCAGACCACGCCCGCGACGTAGGCGGCCCAGCCCGTCACCCCTCCGGGAGCGGTGTCGAGGGGGATCGTCACCTCGCCATCCTCGTCGGCGCTGCTGACCACGATCGCGTTGCCGCCGTCGTGTCGGAAGCCGACCACGGTGCGGTCCGGTAGCGCGATGGGCAGCGCGAAACCCTGGTTGTAGTCGGTGTGTTCGCCGATCAGGTTGATCCGACCTGGCGCGGCGTAGACGGTCTCGGTCATGACAGCTCCCGGAGTCTCGCGGCGACGGACTCGGGGGTCACGTCGCTGATGAAGGCGTCCATGGCGGACTCGGAGCCGGCCAGGAACTTGAGCTTGGTGGCGCTGCGCCGCACCGACATGAACTCGACGTGGAAGTACCCGTCGCGTTGGGCGGCGGTGCGGGAGGCGGTGGGTGGATCGGCTTTGCTGGGATGTTGGCAGTGGGCGCGGGCGTCGTTACTGAGCGACATGCCGGGATTGCCGGTCGCGTCTGAATTTGAAGGTCGGCTCACGACCCCACGCCATCGTTCAAGCCGTAGGCTGCAGATCCCGGAAGCGATCATGGCTTCCCGGCCAAGATCATTCATCCGAATGACGGCACGGCGCCGGCGGGGTGAATACAGGACTTCCGAGCAACGCTCGGCGCCGGTTGCCCGAAGCCGCCGCTGCCCTCGATCCAAGCAACCTTGCCGGACTGTTTGACGGCGTCGGTTTGACAGCGCCGCGCCCGAACAGAACGATGATTGGACGGTAGAGCGCCGCTGCATCGGCAATGGACCTAGCCGTCAGCCTGACCTCGATGGCGGCTTGACGCCGGTAGGCCGCCGTTTGCCGGGGTGGCGCGGCAGAGCTGCTGCGCCAGGCTGATGGGACACGACCGGCAGGGTCGGATGCGTTAATCGGCAGGTATTCTTTAGGCCCCATAGTCCGGCCATGCGAATGCAAAACACCGACATGCAGGGGCGGCTGGCGACGTGGGTGCCATGCGTGGCACTTGCCGTCGGGTCAATGCTCGCCGCCGGGGCATCGTCGCTCGGGCCACCGCCGGGCGGCCCGATTGCAGCCCTGTATCCTCCGTGGTGGAGCGCCAGCCAATCCTTGCTCGCGGCAGCCGCGGGCGGGATGCCGGTGCGGTTCGGCGCCACAGGCTTCGTCGTCGTGGTCGTGCCCGATGCACCCGATGCCGCACGACGGCTCCGCCAGGCCGGCGCCTGGCTCCTGCTTGACCCAAGAGCGCTCGGCGGATGCGTCGCCGCTTGATGCCTGTTCCGGAGACTGACATGGCCAACGATCTCGACCGGCTGCGGAACGTCGTCAGCCGCGTGGTCCTCGTGCTCATCTGGCTGCAGGCGCCCCTTGCATCGGTGACGGCCTGCGCGACAGGCAATGATTGGCTCCAACCGGGTCTTGCCTCGCTTGCCTTGGCGTCGGTCACGACGCTGGTCTGGTGGCGCTCGCCAAGCAGCCGGTCGAGCCGCCTCATGATTGCGGTCGCGCTGATCGCCAGCCTGTCGCTGATCGTCGCGGCGAGTGCCGGCAGCACGTGGCAGGTTGACTTGCACATGTGCTACTTCGCCGAGCTGGCGATGCTGGCCGCCTACTGCGACCGGGACGTCGTGCTGGCTGGCGCGGCGACCACGGCGATGCACCACCTTGCGCTGAATTTCCTGGTGCCCGCGCTGGTTTTTCCGGGCGGCGGCCAACTGGAAAGAGTCCTGCTGCACGCCGGCGTCTTGTGCGTCGAGACGGCGGCACTCGTTTGGCTGACCTATCGCATCGCGACCCTGCTGGCGTCCACCGCCGCGAACCTGGCGGCTGCGGCGCGTGCATCCGATGCGGCCGGCGCCGCCGAAGCCCAGGCTGCCGGGCAGCGCAGCTTGAACGAGCAAGCGCGGCAAAAGGCCGAGGCCGAAGGCGCCGCCGCCGCCAAGATGCAGCGCGCCGTTGTCGCCGCGGTGGGATCGGGTCTCGCGCATCTCGCCGAGGGCGACCTGACGTTTCGCCTGCACGATCCGTTCGCGGCGGAGTACGAGGAGCTGCGGGGCAACTTCAATGCCGCAGGGGGCAGATGCAAGAGCTTATCCGCGGCATCGTAGGCAACGCGGGTGCGATCCGGTTGGGCACGGAGGAGATACGGACGGCATCCGACGACCTCAGCCGCCGGACCGAACAACAGGCGGCGAGCCTGGAAGAAACGGCTGCGGCGCTGGACGAGATCACCGCCACGGTGCGCAAGACGGCCGAAAGCAGCAGACATGTGCAGGCCGTAGTGTCCCGAACCAAGGAGGGCGCCGAGCAGTCCGGCGAGGTCGTGCGTCAAGCGGTCGCGGCCATGGGGAGCATTGAGCAGTCCTCGCAGAAGATCGGCGACATCATCGGGGTCATTGACGAGATTTCCTTTTAAACCAACTTGCTGGCGCTCAACGCCGGGGTTGAGGCGGCGCGGGCGGGCGATGCCGGCCGTGGCTTTGCCGTGGTGGCGTCCGAAGTGCGTGCCCTGGCCCAGCGCTCGGCGCAGGCGGCCAAGGAGATCAAAGCCCTGATATCCAACTCGGCCCAGCAGGTTGGGGCCGGCGTCAAGCTGGTCGGCGAGACTGGGCGGGCATTAAGCCGGATCGTCTCCGAAGTGGGCGAGGTCACGGCGGCCGTCTCCGAGATCGCGGCCTTGGCGCAGGAACAAGCGGCAGGGCTGGCCGAGGTGAACACCGCAATCAACCAGATGGACCGAGTGACGCAGCAGAACGCGGCCATGGTCGAGCAGAGCACGGCGGCCAGCCACTCGCTGGCCCAGGAGATGGCCGAACTGGTATGCCTCACTGAGCGCTTCCAGATCGGCGCGGCACCAAGCTGCACTGCGGCGGGCACGGGCGTCGAACCGTCGCACCGGTCGGCCAAGCCTGTGCCGCGTGCGACCAACGCCGTGGCGCTCAAGGTTGTCGGACACCGTGGAAGCGCGGCCCTTGGGAAGCCTGCCTTGGTCCTGGCGTCAGCCGAGGAAAGCTGGACCGAGTTCTAGGACCGAGTGGGAATGGCACGGCGAACCGTCGGTCGCCGGGCTGCCGGCGGCCAGTGGGAGGATACTGCGCCGGCGCGCTGCGTTGCCTGGCGCCGATCCAAAGCAGTCCGGCTGCGGCGCAATAGACCCGGCTCGGTTTCGGGTTATAGAGTTCCTGCGGTCGTGCGGCTTGGCGCGGTGCTGCCCGATGACACGCTGCCGCCGGCGCCATTGCCGGGGCGCGGCGCATTGACGCCATCGTTGCCGATCGCGCTGGTATGGGTTGCAGGGCTGACGCGCCGCTTTCCGTTGGAGCGGGCCGGAGTCGGGGGCGGCTTGTGGGTGAAATGATTCATGCCGATGGCCTGCTTGGGCTGGCCGCGCATCGGCCGCAGCCCGGTCAGGCCTCCGCCGCTCACGGCGCCGGTGTCGGGCAGAGCACTGGCGCCGGACACGGCGCCCGTGCTGCCGGGTCCGGCGGGGGTCGGAATGTCAACGGCGCTGCCGCTTGGAACCGCCTGCTGGGCCAGCAATGGCCCGGCCGGCATGGAAAGCAACGCCACGCACGTCATCAAAACCTTGCGCACTAGGAAATCCCCCGTCATGGCGGTCGCAGGCGCGCACCCGGCACCGTTTCCAAGGTCGGAACGAGCCACTCCTGTGTTGGTTCCGGCCTGAAGCCTCGGCGCCCGGCTCAGGCCACCTGTGCCGCCATCGCGCGCAGGTCAACCGCGGGGCGTGCGCCATACGCCTCGATTGCTGCCGCCGCAGCGAGGCTGCCCAACCGGCCGCATGCCGCCAG
>CAXTDP010000595.1:0-1295 GCA_964242295.1 uncultured Acetobacteraceae bacterium
CTCACGCACAGTTCTACGAGAGGCCGGAGGTGCAATCCCTCCGGCCTACTCACCGGCTGCGACAGGCTCGATCGGCCCTGGCGCCCTGAGCAAACTCTGTTGCTCGGAATGGGGGGGGTGGCGTGCGATGCGGTTTGCAGGCTTGGTCATCACGGCAGGCTTGGTCATGACGATCATGGGCGTCGCGCTGGCAACCAGCCCGGCGACCGCCGCCGATCTCGTCGCGACCAAGCCAGGCGTGATGTGCTTGTCAGCCGAGGCGCTCGGCAAGCTGACGCTGCCCGGCGGCGATAGCCGGACGCACGCGCCCTCCCCCAGGGGCGAGGACCTGGCCGTGGCGGGGTCGGGCGGATGCATTGATATCCCGCTGGGCGCCCGGGTCACGCTGCAGAAGGCGTTCAGGAACACCTCCATCGTAACCTATGACGGCATCGGCGGCATGACAGCCGGCACGATGGTGGTGCCCAATATAGACTTCCAACCGGCGACCGCCGCCGAAGCGCCTGCCACGGTGACGCAGGGCGGCCCAGCGTTCCCAATACCAAACGGCTATGCCGTCGCGCAGCGCGTGCCGGCTGGGGACACGGGCGGCGACACCCTCGTGATCCTGCGGGATCGGCGGATCACCCCGGCCTTGAAGGAACTAACGCAGGGAAACGGAGGCAACCCTGACATGATGTTCGAACAGGGCGATCCGCGCGCGGCCGAGTTCGATCGGCACCCTTTCCTAAACGCCCATCTGCTCCTGGTCTCCGCATCCGGCGCCGTCATCGCGCAAAAGCGGCTGGAACGCCCGTTAGCGGACATCAAGCCGGCTCCGTTGCATGGGCTGCCATCCCCGGCGTTCCTGTTGGCCGTGGATCGCAGGACCGGAATGGGAGTCAACAACGGTCCCGAAACACAGCTCCTCGTCCCCTCGGAGCAGCGCCTCGATCCCGTCGAGGCCGTTGCCGAGCGCGGCGGGATCGGTGGCGGCCCCATCCAACTGGACAGCACCCTGCGCGCGGGCTGGCAGATCGTGCCCGCACGTTCTGGCGGCACTGAAGAAATCGTGTCCGTATCGTGCCAGGCTGGCAGGGGCGGGCAACCGCTGCAAACCTATCAAACCTACAGGTTCCGGGACGGCCAATGGGTCGTCGCCTCACGGCAGCGCGGTGAATGCGGTGAGATCGAGGTGCTTCCTCCCCGGCGGGAGTTCCCGTGACTACGGCCTGCCAGATGTAGTCCAAAGCCTTGCGATAGGGACCATGCACCTCCTATACGGTGCAGCTTCCGCCGCCGGTCGGTATCGGCGG
>CAXTDP010000595.1:1305-4024 GCA_964242295.1 uncultured Acetobacteraceae bacterium
CCGCCACAAGGAACCAACCATGAAGCCCGGCATCCATCCCGAATATCACGAGATCACCGTCATCATGACCGATGGCACCACCTTCAAGACCAAGACCTGCGCCGGCAAGGCCGGGGACACCATGCGTCTGGACATTGATCCGAAGTCCCACCCGGCCTGGACCGGCGTGCAGCGGATGATGGACACCGGCGGCCAGGTGGCGAAGTTCAACAAGAAGTTCGCCGGGCTGGGAATGAAGAAGTAAGCCACACTCCTTCGCCGAAAATTTGCAAGCATGCAGCGCCGCCTCCCCTTGAACCGGGGGGCGGCGCTTCACATTTCGGGGTGGTCTGAGGCGCTCATATGAGGCTTCGGAGGCTGAACCGGGCCGGCCCACTAGGGCGGCCCAACAAACTGACCTTGCTTCATTGGAGGTTTACTGTGACGTACGATTTTGCACCGCTGTTCCGTACTGCCATCGGCTTCGACCGCCTGGTCCGCCTGATGGACACCGCCCAGGAGACTGCGGCGACCCCCGCCTACCCCCCCTACAACATCGAGCGTACCGGCGAGGACAGCTATCGCCTGACGATGGCTGTGGCCGGTTTCGGCCAGGATGACCTGGAGATGACGGTCAAGGAGAACACCCTGGTAATTGCCGGCCGCGTGAAGGCCGAGCAGAACAAGGGTGAGGTCCTCTATCGCGGCATCGCCGGTCGTGCGTTCGAGCGGCGCTTCGTGCTGGCCGACCACATCGTCGTGGACGGTGCCGAGCTGCAGCATGGCCTGCTGCACGTTGGCCTGAAGCGTGTGGTGCCCGAGGCCCTGAAGCCCCGCCGCATCGAAATCGGCAGCAAGGCCCAGGCTGTGCCGGCCATCGCCAACGACGCCCAGGCGGCGGATGGCGTGCAGGCGGCCTAAGCGGCTCCTGCCGAAAGACCAGGAAAGGGCCGGGGCAACCCGGCCCTTTCCACGTACGGGCTACGGCTTCCGGAAGAAGCTGTCCGCGGCGGTGCGGTGGTCCTGCTTCCGCGCAATGGCCGCCTCGGCCCGGCCGATTTCCACCCGCAACTCGGCGATGTAGGCGTGCAGCTCGGCCACGCCCAAGGGGTCCAGCGGCGGCGTTTGCAGGCTGATCTTCGGCCGCGGCGCATCCTCGTCCTGCATGGGCTGTCCCTGAGTTAACCGTAACATTATCGTTCTTGACCCCCGTTGCGCCAAGGGTCCATATCGCCCATCCCCCCTCATCAACCGACTGCCGCGCCAGCCCGTATCGTGCGGCGCCCAAGGACCGATCCCCATGAGCCTGCCCCTGATGCCGAAAGCCACCGCCGTGTGGATGATCGAGAAAACGGCCCTGACCTTCACCCAGGTCGCCGATTTCTGCGGCATGCACCCCCTTGAGGTGCAGGCCATCGCCGATGGCGAGGTGGCGCAGGGCATCGTCGGCTACGACCCCGTGGCCAACATGCAGGTGACCAAGGAAGAGATCGCCCGCTGCGAGAAGGACCCGGCAGCCCGTCTGCAGATGATCCCCCCGGCCAACCCGATCAACAAGCGCTCCAAGGCAGCCCGCTACACGCCGGTCGCCAAGCGCAACGACCGCCCGGATGCCATCGCCTACGTGCTGCGTAACTTCCCGCAGTTGAGCGAAGCCCAGGTCATCAAGCTGCTTGGCACCACCAAGGAGACGATCCAGAAGGTGCGGGAGCGCAGCCACTGGAACAGCGCCAACATCAAGCCGCGCGACCCCGTCATCCTGGGCCTGTGCAGCCAGTCCGATCTGAATACGATGGTGCAGCAGGCCAACGACCGGCTGGAGCGCGAAGGCAAGGCCGTGCCGGTGGTGGCACCCATGGAGGCCGAGGAGGCCGCCTGATCCAATCGGCCGCCCCGGCATGACCGGGGCGGCCTTGCGAAGCCCTAGTTGAGATGGGCCAGCCGCTCCAGCTCCTCTTTCAGTCGCAGCTTTTCGACCTTCAGGCGTTGCAGGGCATCTCCGTCCGGCCTAGGCCTGTGGTCCTCGTCGGCAATGCGCGTCTCCAGGATCGCGTGACGGCCTTTGAGGGACTCGATACGGGACTGCAAACTCATGATGCCTCCTTGAAGGATGGAACCGGTCGCGTCGTCACACGGGCCGCCTCGGACTGCCGAAGCTCGCCCGTGCCACGGAACGGTAACGCGTTGTGGGCTGCAAGGCCTAAAGAAATCGCAGGCGCACCCGGCGCGTGGCATCAAGGAAACTGGCGTGGTATTGTCGATCCCATGCTGACAGATCGCGACTCCTTGCTCCGCCAACTTCACGAGCTGCGAAGCGAGCACCGCGACCTCGACACGGTGATCGCCCGGTTGTCGGAGGCCGGAACCGACCAGCTCCACTTGCAGCGCCTTAAAAAGCGCAAGCTGCTGCTGAAGGACGAGCTATCCTGGCTCGAAAGCCGGCTGATCCCGGACAGCATCGCCTGATGCCGGAGCCGGCGAGTCCGGTGCCGCCGGTCGGGATCACGAGCCCGACCCCAATGGTCGGGATCATCATGGGCAGCCAGTCGGACTGGGCCACGATGCGTCATGCGGCCGAAGTGCTGGACCGCCTGCAGGTTCCGCACGAAATCCGCATCGTCTCCGCTCACCGCACCCCTGACCGCCTGGCCGAATACGCCAAGGGCGCCCGGGGCCGTGGGCTGCGTGCGGTGATCGCCGGGGCGGGCGGCGCCGCGCACCTGCCCGGCATGTGCGCGGC
>CAXTDP010000596.1:0-4014 GCA_964242295.1 uncultured Acetobacteraceae bacterium
GGTGCCGCCGGCCCGCGCGGACGCCAGCCGCCCCGCACCACCCCATGACGCGCCGCCGCTCCTGCCCTTGACCGAGGACGACGGCGTCCTGCTCGACCTCCGCTATGCGACGCCGAACAACCTGACCGGCCGGCCCATCTACCTTCGCCCCGTCGCGCTGCTGCTGCCCGAGGCGCATGAGCGGCTGCTGGCCGCCGCCGCCCGCGCCGCCGTGCTGGGGTTTCGCCTGAAGGTGCTCGACGCCTTCCGCCCGCTCGACGCCCAGTGGGCGTTCTGGGCGGCGCTGCCCGATCCGCGCTACGTCGCCAACCCCGCGGACGAAAGCGGCTACCATCCCCGCGGAGCCGCCGTGGACCTGACCCTGGTGGACCCGTCCGACGGGACCGACCTCGACATGGGCACCGGCTTCGACGCGATGGTGCCGCAGTCGGCCCATGCGGCACTGGACATCCCGCCGCACGCCGTCCGCAACCGCGCCCTGCTGCTGGGGATCATGGCCGCCACCGGCTGGCAGCACATCGCCTCGGAATGGTGGCACTACCAACTGCCGGACGCGGCCGCCCTGCCGCTGCTTTGGGCAAGCGACGTGCCGGACGGCCCGATGTAGGGCGAGGCCGCGTGGCGCAGCCCGATGCCGGCTTGGATATGGTAAGCAGCGGTGGCGTAATCAGGACTATGCCTTGCTCAAGAACCGATGCGGCCGCCATGCGGACAACCGCAGAACCACTGTGGAACCAAGGACATGGGCCTACCAGCGACCGCCCTCCAGACCATCGCCAGCCGCGAGGAATACCGCCGCTGGGCCGAGGACCAACCTCGCGGCAGGTATGAACGGATTGCCGGAACCGTCGTCGCGATGGCGCCGGAGCGCATCGAGCATGTCCGCGTCAAGGCGCGGGTCTGGCAGACGCTGGACAGGGCAGTCCGCACGGCCGGGCTGCCGTGCGAGGCGCTTGCGGACGGCGTAACCGTCGAAGTCGGGAACGACACCGACTATGAACCCGATGCCGTTGTGAACTGCGGCGAACGGATCAGCGGCGGGGTGATTGCCGCCCCGAACCCAGTCGTCATCGTCGAGGTCCTGTGCCCGTCAACGCGGGCTGTGGATACCGGCGCGAGGCTCACGGACTATCTCTCGCTGCCATCGGTCCGGCACTACCTGATCGTCCGCGCCGACCGGCGGGCAGCGATCCATCACCGGCGCGCAGGCGATGGCGCCATCGAAACGCGTTTGGTCACGGATGGGCAGATAACCCTGGGCCCGCCCGGCATTCGCGTCAAAATGGAGGACTTCTACACGCCCTGATGGCCCGGGCCGGATCGTAACCTCGACGGTTCGCAGCCCCGGGACGCGCCGCAGTTCCATGCCGCGCCGTTTGCAGGCACGCCACTTGCACTGCCTAACGCCAAGAACCCAACCCACAGGGGCCGCCATGCGTCCGAACCTCCGCCCTGCCCTGCTCCTCGCGCTGCTGCTGCACACGGTGCCCGGCCAAGCCGCTACCCCCCGCGACGCCCTGGTCATGGCCTGGAACCTGGACGCCCTCATCACCCTGGACCCGGCGCAGATCGGCGAAACCTACGGCGCCGACATTATCCTGGGCAACGTCTGCACCCCGCTGGTGGACTACGACCCCAAGGACGTCTCCCACATCATCCCCGCCGCAGCCGAAAGCTGGTCCACCTCCCCCGACGGCCTCACCCTGACCTTCAAGCTGCGGCCCGACCTGAAATTCCCGGATGGCCGGCCTGCAACCGCCGCCGACGCGGCCTGGTCTATGCAGCGCGCTGTCCTGCTCGGCTTCGGCAACGGCGCGACCCTGACCCAATGGGGCTTCACCAAGGACAAGGTCGCCGACCAGATCCGCGCCGCCGACGACCGCACGGTCGTCGTGACCATGGACAAGCCCTACCCGGCCCAACTCATCCTATCCGCCGCCTTCACCAGCGACGTTGCCGTGATCCTGGACCAGGCAGCCGCCACCAAGGCCGCCAAGACGGTGGACGGCAAGTCCGACTTCGGCAACGCCGCCTTCAAGACCGGCCCGGTCTGCGTCGGCCCCTACCGAGTGTCCCGCTGGGACGCCAACGACGTGGTCGTCTTGGACCGCAACGACAGCTTCTTCGGTGCCAAGCCCGCCATGCGCCGCATCATCATCCGCCACGTCCCCGAATCGAGCGCCGAGCGCCTGCTGCTGGAAAAGGGCGACATAGACGTAGCCCGCCTCCTCACCGCCGACGACCTGAAGGCCCTAGAATCCAATAGGGACGTCCGCATCGAGCAGGCCCCGCAGCAGGGCATGACCTACATCACCACCAACACCACCGACCCCGTCCTATCCAACCCCAAAGTCCGAGAAGCCTTCCGCTACCTGATAGACTACGACGGCCTGGCCACCAGCATCCTGCCCTACCAGGGCATCCCGCGCGCCAGCCTGGTGCCGGATGGGGCATTCGGCGCGTTGGACCGCGAGGCCGGGCAGCCCTTCAAGCTCGACCTAGCCCGGGCCAAGCAGCTCATCACCGAGGCCGGCTACCCCAACGGCTTCACCAAGCACCTGATCCTGTCCGCCAGCGGCATCAGTCCGAGCATCGCCCAGCACGTCGCCTCCAACGCCGCCAAGATCGGCATCACCCTCCAACTGGAGCAGATGGCCGACGCCAACCTGTTCACCCGCGGCCGCAACCGCGAGTTCGAGCTGCAACTGGTCGGCTGGACCTCCGGCTACCCCGACGCCGACGCCATGGTGTCCCGTCACGCCGTAAACCCCGACAAGCGCCCCGAGGCCAAGCTGACGATGTATCCCGTCTGGCGCACCGGCTGGCAGGACCCGTCCATCAACGAGCAGGCCGAAGCCGCCCGCATGGAGCCCGACCCGGCGAAACGCGCCGCGATGTATCAATCCATCCAAGAGTTCATGATGCACAACGGCCCCACCATCTACATCTACCAGTCCATCCGCCCCATCGCCGTCCGCAACTCGGTCAAGGCCTTCGCCATCTCCCCGTTCTTCGTCAACTACGGGAGCGCCACGAAGTAGCATCGCCATGACCCTGCTCGGAGGCATCGCCCGCCAGGCCGGGTCGGTGCTGATCACGCTGCTCGGACTCATGCTCCTGACCTTCTTCATGGGCCGGATGCTGCCCACCGATCCCGTGCTCGCCATCATCGGCCAGCAGGCGGACCAGGCGGCCTACGACATGGTCTACCACCAGCTCGGCCTGGACCGCCCGCTCTACGTGCAGTTCGCGCTCTACCTGCGCGACATGCTGACCGGCGACTTCGGCAACGCGCTGTTCACCGGCCACCGGGTCGCCGACGACCTGGCGCGTGCCTTCCCCGCCACCCTGGAGCTGGCCAGCCTCGCCATCCTGATCGGCGTCGGCATCGGCGTGCCGCTCGGAGTGCTGGCAGCCGTCTATCGCGGCACCCTGTTCGACCATGCCACGCGCATCATCGGCCTGATCGGCTACTCCAGCCCGACCTTCTGGCTCGGCCTGATGGGCCTGATCCTGTTCTACGCCACCCTAGGCTGGGTCGGCGGCCCCGGCCGGCTGGACGTGGCATTCCTCGACAGCGTCGAGCCGCACACCGGCCTGCTCCTGGTGGACTCCCTATGGGACGGCGACCCTGACGTGTTCTGGAACGCCGTCAGCCACATCGTGCTGCCCGCCTCCATCCTCGGCTACGGCTCGATGGCCTACATCAGCCGCATGACCCGCTCCTTCATGCTGGAGCAGCTCGCCCAGGAATACATCATCGCCGCCCGGGCCAAGGGCATGTCGCGCTGGGCCGTCATCCGCCGTCATGCCTTCCGCAACATCCTCGTGCAGCTCGTGACCGTGGTGGCGCTCGCCTACGCCTTCCTGCTGGAGGGCGCCGTGCTGACCGAGACGGTGTTCGCCTGGCCCGGCTTCGGCCGCTATCTGACCGCCGGGCTGCTGGCCGGGGACATGAACGCGGTGCTGGCCTGCGTGCTGATCGTCGGCGTGGTGTTCATCGGCCTGAACCTG
>CAXTDP010000597.1:0-4014 GCA_964242295.1 uncultured Acetobacteraceae bacterium
ACGGGTCCCTATTGGACGCTGAACCCGGGTCCCGTTTCCAAGCTGATTGACACGTTGCTGCCCGGCGCGCCCCGAACGCACGGGTGCGTGAGTACCTGCAGCCACCCTACCCCGGGGCACCATCCGACTTAGCAGATTTCGCCGTTTGGCGGTGGGAAAGGCATCCGGAAACTGACCCGTTCCTGCGCCCAGCCACAGCCCCGTGGGTTGCCGCCGCAGCGGCCCTGACCGACGCTCGACGTGAGTTGCATCATACGCTGGCGGCCGGCAGCCTGATCGTCCATGTTCGGGACGCCGCTGGTATCCTCAAAGCCATGCCGCGGAACGAGTGGCGCACCCGCGTCGGGGCCGACCTAATCCAAACCGGCGTGGCTGGTGGTGACCCCGTCCGCGATGATCCTGCATTCGTAGCTGAGGCGCCGTTTGCTGCCTGGCTGTTGGGCTGTTCCCTATCAGACCTGGCGCTGATTGAACAATGCGCCCTGCCGAGCGCCATGACGCTAACGCAGGCGTGCGGCTGGATTATGCTGCGCCGGCCCGAAGCGGCCCGCGACCCGTCTGCTAACCTTGCCGACATGCTGCTGACGCACGGGACCAAAAATGCGGCAGGCCCCGATTTCGAGGGTGCCTTGACGGACCTCTTGCTTGCGCTACGTGACGGCACCCTGCCCGCTACGGCACGGGACTGTGGAAATGATGTGCCAGTGCCCGCACGGCGTTGGCGTACACTACTGCTCGTCCTGCATGGTGACGGCTTCGCCGCCTTTGACGCCGTGCCACCGAACCAGCGTGGGATGCCCACCCTGACCGGCGTTGCCGTGTCCGGCACACACGCACTAGCACTATGGGCGTCTTTCGCAACCGGCACCGCCGCTGCCGCGCCGCAAGGCTGGGCCAAGCAGGAGCAGGAGTTTATCGGCCCGGTCCCCGAGCGATGGTGCGCGCGAGGCGCCCCGGGAGTTTGGCCCTTCCGAGATGCCGCAACCATCTTTTCGATACAGGAGCTATGCCGCTTGGTTGATATCAAGAGCCACGGTATGCCACCCGACCACCACGTCATGCCCCAGCCCCGCGACATACACGCTTCCGGCTTGGCCGAAGCGTGGTGGAAGCCGAACGACATGCACACACCGATCCTGCTGCAAAGGCTGCTGCGGGGGGAGTTGCGGGCCTTTGGCATTCCAGGACGAGTTGGGGCCACCGTGCCTGAATGGATCGCTCCCCAGGCCTGGCGCGACCTTAAGAGCGACTCGATCAAACAGGAGCGTTTCGAGGGCGGCGGCAACGTGTACTGGCACGTCCGGGTGGTTTCGGCGGACCAGATAGCGAGTGAGGGTGCCGGTCCTGCCACAGCCGCCGCCCCGGCCGCGACTGGCCTGTTGCCGTACCCCGAAGCGACACATTGGCTTGCTTGGAATGCCGCATCCTGGCGGGCGTTCGGCACCCTGGACGCCCCCGAGCATATCGTCCGGCGGCGCAGCTTTGACCATGGCACCGTTAAGCTGCCTGACGAGCCTGATGCCGACTATGCGACCCGGCAGGACGAACACCGGCGCTTCGACGCTGCCGAGCGCGAGCTGATGGACTTGCTGGCGTCCGGGCGCATCAAAGCCAAGGGACAGCCACCCGTGGAAGGGGCGCCCCACGAGGCCGCGCATGGTAGCCATGTGGACGTTCCAGCCGGCGCCTTCCTAGACCGGCGGCTCGCCTTTGACCCCGGAGGCAAGTTGGTTGTGCGCCTGGACGGCTTGGCCCGATTGTTCCCGCCGCTGGAACTCCGCGGCACCAAGGCCAGCCCAGAGCATCCGTTGTGGCATTACTTGTTGATCGAGGCGGCCGGGCTGCGGGAAGCGTAGAGACTCTCTGGCGTTGCCAGCATGTTGCCCGCCCCTGGACAGCCAAGCCCTCCAACTACGGATGCGCCAGCACCGGCCCCGCGCAAGCGGCGGCACACCGGCCAGGACTGGCGGGCACACGATGCGCTGCTGGTGCAGGAGATGCGCCGTATGATTGAAGCCAAAGAGGCACCGAGCGCCACCAATGCAGCCCGCGCCGTTGTTGGGCAAGCCAAGGGTGCGGGGAAGCCGGACAGCAAGGTTGCCCGCTTGGTGGCGCTATACGGAAAGACGCACCCAGCCGTGTAAGCCCTTACACGGCTGGCAAGGACTGTGCCGCACCGCCTTGCCACTCTCCGCATTGCGCCACGCATTGGCGCGAAATGCGGAGAACCACATGACCCCTGAAACGAACACCCCACCGCCGCCGGACGCCGCGGACCTGGACATTGTGCTAACCCATCCGGAGACGGCGCGGATGCTGCGCCTGTCCATCCGATCCCTTGACCGCCTGTGCGAGATTGGCGAGGCCCCGCCCCGCATCCAGTTGACGGGTCGGCGCATCGGCTATTGGCGTTCTGACGTGATGGCCTGGCTCAAGGCCCGGACCTCCCCCGCCAAGCGGGCCGCTTAACCACACCCCCCAGCGCGGTTACGCCAGGGTGGTGCGGTGTCTTGCAAGCGGTGGGTTGCCTTGCCAGGGGCACCTGACGTGTAGCAGCCGAAACATCACGACGCCATAAGAACCCGCGCGCCCCTGTCCGAAAGGGACGCAACCATGACGACCCCAAACCGCCGCCCCGTGCGGCACTGTTCCCCTGCCACCCCCCTGCCGCGGCTGGTGCTGCTGCCAGGACTGCTCCCCGGCGCGGACCCGCGCCCGGCGCTGCTGCCGGCGCAACCCCGCCCGGTGCCGCGCTTGTTCCCCACGGTGGCTGCGGCCCTGGCCGAATTGCGCCGTATGCGGGACGCTCACGCGAACGGGAGCCGCGCATGACCGCGGCTTACGAGCGCCACGGCGCGGGCCGTGTGCTGTCCGCGAACGAGACGGCCAAGAGGCGCAAGGAGGTGCGCGGGTTTTGGCACCGTTGCGACTACGCAGCGGGCAGCCCTGCCGCCCGCTACCTGGCCCGGCGCGGCTTGCCGTGGCTGGTGGGGCACGATCACGTCCGCTACCGGGCTGACACGTCCCACCCGGGCGGGGGCCGGCTGCCCGCAATGGTGTGGCTGGTGCATGACGGGGCTGGAAACATCGCAGCCGTCCACCGCACCTACCTTGCCCCGGACGGCACGAAAGCAGCGGCGGACCCGGTAAAGGCCACCCTTGGCGGTTTCGCGGGCGGCGCCATCCGCCTGCATCCAGCAGCGCCCGAGATGGTGGTTGCCGAGGGGCTGGAAACCACCGCTGCCGCCGCGTTCCTGTTGGGCCTACCGGGCTGGGCCGCCGTGGCATGCGGCAACCTGGGCCGCAACATGGCGCTGCCCGCCGGGGTGCGGCGTGTCACCATCGCGGCCGATCCTGACCCGCCCGGGCAGCTTGCCGCGGCAAGGGCCGCCGCGCGTTGGCAAGCCGAAGGCCGGACTGTCCGCATTGCCACCCCGGACGCGCCAGGATGGGACTTTGCGGATTTGCTGCTTGCCCGAACCCAGCACGCGGGGGAGACGGCGCATGGCTGACGGTTACGTGTCCCCTGGCCTTGGCTATACGACAAAGGACGCTAAGCCCCCGCCCCCGGTGCTGCCCGAAATGGGTTTCCTGTCCCGCACCCGCCTGCCGGCGCCACCGCTGCCCCTGGATATGTTCGGCCCGTGGTGGTCGCGCTGGATCGAGCGCACGGCAGCCGGGGCCAACGCGCCCCCGGATTATGTGGCCGCTCCGTTGCTGGCTGCGGCATCCGCCTTGATCGGCAACGCGCGGTGGGTGCGCGCCTGGCACGGCTGGGCGGAGCCGCCGGCCCTGTGGTGCGCCAGCGTCGGCAACCCGTCATCCGGCAAGTCCCCTGGCGCCGCACCCGTCATGCGGGAGGTGCTGGGCATGGTGGAGGCGCACATGGCTCGGGGCTACCCTGACGAATCGGCCGCATGGAATGAGGCCGCGAAGGTTGCAGAGCTAATTGAGCGGCAGTTCTAGCGCGACAGCTCGGATGGCCGGTCCGCGACACGAGCGGATGGCCGGTCG
>CAXTDP010000598.1:0-3999 GCA_964242295.1 uncultured Acetobacteraceae bacterium
GAAGCCTGACAGGTCGGCAACATGCATCGGCGGCAGGTCGAAGGCCGGCATCTCCCCGGCCAGCCTGTCGGCGTCCTCCAAGAATGCGTTGTAGTGCGTCAGCAGGCGCATCGGCGGCTTCAAGGTGCAGTGGAAGCCATACAGCCGGGCATCTGCCGTGACCGCATGAATGCCGGGCACGTCCGGCTGCGCCAGGGTGGCCGCGGTTTCGGGGTCGCGGCCCAGCCAGGCGCAGGCGGCGGGCCAGAGCGGGTCCGATAGGGCAGGGGCGTAATACACGGCGATGCGGGGGATCATGCGGCGGGGTGTGGCGTGCCGGTCCCGTTGCGGTCAAGCGATGCCGCATCGGATGGCTGGGGACCTCACGTTGCGATCCCAATCGCATTCCGCGCGGTGCTGCGCATCAGGCTGGAAGCGTCCGGCGCGGCGCGGGCAGCGGGTGCCTGTCCTACGCCGGGGCAGGAGGGCGTGCCGTCCGGGCACTGATGCGCCGTGCATCGCGGCCCGTTCGCCCGTTTCCAAGCCTTTCCCGCCCGCGACTGGGTTCGATGACGCCCTGATTGAAGGTCCGCCAGGTACGGGCGAGCGCGCCAGCCAGCTTAGGTGCTGGGCGGCGCCAGGCCCGTCACGCATGGGACGGCCCGCAGGGTGCGGCCCAGGATGTCCCGACGCAGTCCTGACAACTTGTCTTGACGTGCCCGAAGGGGGGTCGGATAGCTGGGCGTCATGAACACACGCCGAAACGTCCTGTGCAGGAACGCCCTCCTGATCCCGGTCATGCTGTTACCGGCCTGCGCCGCCGGAGTGGCGACCAGCCAGGCCGTAGCGGTCTCGACGTCGCCGCCGGGTGCTACATGCGCCGTGGACCGTGCCGGCGCCCGGCTGGGGGTGATCGCGCAAACGCCGGGAAACCTGCAAGTGAACACCAGCGGGAACGATTTGACGGTGACGTGCAGCAAGGCTGGCTTCCAGACAGCCACCGTGAATGCCAGGTCCAGCGCCGCCTATCGGTATCCGCCCGACATTCGGCTGGAACTTGCTGGCAACCCTGGACCCGGACCATCGCCTTATGCGGGATATGATCCTCGCAACGCCTATCCCTTCAACCCCAAAAGGCTTCCGGCAAACGTGCTCCCAGACCCTGTGGGGACGCACGCCGCTTCATACTGACGGACTGCACCGGCGCAGTCCCGCTACCGCCGCCGGCCGCTGAAGGCGGGGAACGCCTGCGTTCTCCGCGGAACCCGGGCGCACTTGCCAGGCGCAAGGACCCGGGTCAGCCGGCTCAGCTCGACACCAGCTTCCGATACAGGTGCCAGGTGGCGTGCCCGAGCAACGGCAGCACGACCACAAGCCCGACGAAGCAGGGCAGCGACCCGAGCACCAGCCCCGCGCTGACGATCAGCCCCCAGGCCAGCATCGGCCCGGGGTTCAAGGCCACGGCGCGGAACGACGTCCTGATCGCAGTCTCGACCCCGACCTGGTGGTCGAGCAGCAGCGGGAACGACACGGCGCTGACCGCCAGGACCAGCACCGCAAAGCCGGCGCCGACGATGACGCCGATGGCGATCATCGCCCAGCCCCTGCCAGTCAGGAACACGTCATGCACGAAGGTGCTGGCCGATCCCGGCATCTCCGGCCCGAGCGTGACCGCGTAGATCACCGACGCCACCAGCAGCCACAGGAGATAGATCCCGGCCAGCATCAGCCCGAGCGCCAGGATCGAGCCGAACGCCGGCGAAGCGAACACGCCGAATGGAGTGGCCCAGTTGGCGGGGCCTCGCTGCTCGCGCTGCCGGCTGATCTCGTATAGCCCCACGCCCACGAAGGGTCCGATCAGCGCGAAGCCGGACGCGATCGGGAACAGCAGGGGAAGCAGGTCATCGCCCGCCGCCACCCAGGCCAGCATGAACCCAACAATGGGGTAAATGGCGCAGATGAAAAGAACGTCGCTGCGGCAGGCTCCGAAGTCGCTCCAGCCTTTTGCCAGGACATCCCTGAGGTCCGCCATGCCGATCCGGCCCACGCTGAGACCGGATAACGGCAAAACCCTTTCTCGCGGCAACACTACCGGCTTCGGCGCTGCTCCCGGCCTGAGCTGGTCTGTTCCCCACAGCAACGGGTTCCTGATCATCATAGCGGCTCCTCCCGAACCTTGGGTCCGAGGGCCATAGCCATTCGTGGCAGGACGTCCCAGCTTGGCCGGCCTCGAACAGCGATGGCCCCAGCACGTGGACGATAGCGGCTGCGCCCCCGTTTCTGTCAAGGAAATTGGCAAATGGAATTCTATCCAGCCACGAGTTTGCCGAGGCGATTCAAGTTAGAAACGCGGCGAAACAAGGTTTCCAATATACCCACCAATAAACCTGGCAGACCAGCAGCCGGCCAGGACGGCCCGCAGGCGCGCCGCTATCTCAAAAACCAAAGACGAATGGCGCCATGGCTCACCCGGACATCAAGCGCTGTTGCACGACCGCCAAGACGGCGGTCCACGGCCTGACCCTCATTTTGGCGCGCGGGTTGGGCGGCGACGGCGTCCGCGTCAGCTGCATCGTCCCCGGCGCTATCCTGACCGAACGCCAGCAGACGATGTGGCGCACGCCCGAGGTGGACCGGCGTATCCTGACCGGCGCATCCTGGACGACCAGGCGCTGAATCCGATTTGAACGCCAGCCACGTCGCTGCGCACGGCGCTGTTCCTGGCCTCGGACGAGTCTGCCGGCTGCACCGGGGCCGACGTCCTGATGGATGCCGGGCTGACGCTGACCTGAACCCTTGCCGTCCTCACGCTGGCGCCGGTGCTGTCATCGGCGGCACGAACAGTGCAACCCAGCCGCCACATTGCGGACCATTGCGGCGGCCCGGTTGGATTGACCGTTGCCCAACATGCCCATCGGTTCGATCATTGCTCCTGCAACAGGACAGGGATGACCCATGCCGTACTCCCTTCCGGGTGCCCCGGCCCCGCGGCCTTGAAGCGGCCTTGCCGCTTCGTCTTCAGGTGAACCGCCTCGCACCAGCCGGGCGCCGCCGACCAAGCCAGGACCCACCAAGCCCGCACGCACCCCCGCTGCCGCACGGAGCCAGGCCGCGCGGCTGGAATGGCCGGGCTGGCTGCACAACCAGGCAACGAAAGGAAACGCGATGGCGTGGGTCATGCTGGTAAGCGCCGGCCTGCTGGAGATGGTGTGGTCGTATTCCGCCAAGCGGTCGGACGGTTTCAGCAACTGGGGCTGGGGGGCCGTGACCATCGTGGCATCGCTGATAAGCTTCTTCCTGCTGACCTTCGCAATGCGGAGCTTGCCGCTCGGCACGGCCTATGCCGTTTGGACGGGCATTGGGGCGGTCGGCACGTTCGCGGTCGGGATCGCCCTGTTGGGCGAGCCGGCCGGCTTCTGGCGCCTTGCCTGCGCCGCGCTCATCGTGGGCGGCGTGATCGGACTGCGGCTGACGAGCAAGAGCTAGGACGCGGTCCTGGCCTGCATCGAGCAGCGTCCCGCGCAAGGGACATGCGAAGCCGGCCTCGTGCAGCCGTAACATCAGGGACCCAGCGCGATGGAGCTTCGCACATCGGCAGACGGCTTCGCGGTCTGGCACGGCGGGGACTACCTGCTGCCCCGCACGGCGGCGGCGCCTGGTTGCTAAGGTTCGCCGACTACCGCGGCAACCGGCAGTATATCAGCCTTGGCAACGTGGCGGGCGACGACCGGGTGGCGCCTTCCCTGATGGACTACCCGCACCGCAGGCGCCAGAAGGTGCTGGCCAACATGACTGCGTACGACCTGGCGGCCGAGCCTGAGCTTGCGGCGCGGCCGGGCTACTGCGGCGTAGCGCCAAGCCGATGTCGCTGCCTGCGCCGGTGACGACGACCTTCCCGGCAGTCGGCTTGGACCCACCGCTCGCGGCCATGATCCCTAGCTAAGCAAACTTCTGGAGGTTTGCGCACAGATGAAAAGCTAAGCAGGCTTGCCCGGCCGGTCCCGCAGGTGGCCGGGCACG
>CAXTDP010000599.1:0-3997 GCA_964242295.1 uncultured Acetobacteraceae bacterium
CCGTGGCAGCGCGCGCGCCGCCACGCCGATCCCGCTTGGAGCCGCGCTGGCCGTGGTGCTGGCGGGCTTCATCGCGCTGACCGTGCTGGGCTTCGGCGTGCCGCTGGTGACGCTTGGCTTCTGGGTGTGGCAGGGCGCCTCCGCGGGCCAAGGGATCGAGCGGGTGCTGCCGGCCCTGTTCACCTCCCTCCGCTACGCCCTGCCCGGTGCGGCGCTGACGACGCTGCTGGCCCTGCCGCTGGTGGTGGCGACGACGCATGCCCGCGGCCGGCTGGCCACCCTGTCCGACCGGCTGCCCTACCTCGTGCACGGGCTGCCCGGCATCGTCGTGGCGCTGGCCGCCGTCTCCGTGTCCGTCAAGTACGTGCCGGCGGTTTACCAGACCACGCTGCTGGTAATGCTGGTCTATGCCGTGCTGTTCCTGCCGCTCGCCCAGTCCGCCATCCGGGCCTCGTCCGAGCTGGTGCCGCGCGAGCTGGAGGATGTCGCGCGCAGCCTGGGCAAGCCGCGGTTCCGGGCGTTCCTGCTCGCCACCTTGCCCAACCTTGCCCCAGGCATCGGCGCCGCCCTGGCGCTGACGTGCCTGCAACTGATGCGCGAGCTGACCGCGACGCTGCTGCTGGCGCCGGCCGGCTCGGTGACGCTCGCGACCGAGTTCTGGAACTACACCAGCGACCGCGCCTACGGTGCCGCGGCCCCGTTCGCCGCCGCGCTGGTGCTGGTGTCGGGCCTACCCGTCTACGTGTTCACCATGAGGGCGCTGCGCGCCGGCGATCCGCGATGACCCTGCTGCACGTCGAAGGCATATGGAAGGCTTACGCCGGCCAGCCGGTGCTGCGCGGCGTGGACCTCGACGTGCCGGCGCAGACGGTGCTGGCGCTGCTCGGCCCCTCCGGATGCGGCAAGACGACCCTGCTGCGCCTGGTTGCGGGGTTCGAGGCCGCCGATGCCGGGTGCATCGCCTTGGACGGGCGCGTGCTGGAAGCGCCGGGCCAGCATGTTCCGGCCGAGCGGCGCCGCATCGGCTACGTACCCCAGGAGGGCACGCTGTTCCCCCACCTGACGGTCGCCGCGAACGTCGGGTTCGGCCTGAGCCGCGCCGAGCGTCGCGGCACCCGCGTCGCCGAGGCCCTGCAATTGACCGGGCTTGCCGGACTGGAGCGGCGCTACCCGCACCAGCTTTCAGGCGGGCAGCAGCAGCGCACCGCGCTGGCGCGCGCACTGGCGCCCCGGCCCGGCCTGGTCCTGCTGGACGAGCCTTTCGCGGCCCTCGACCTGGCGCTGCGCCGCAGCGTCTGCGCCGACGTCGTGGCGGTGCTGCGCACCCATCGGGCAACCGCCATCCTGGTCACGCACGACCCGCAAGAGGCTTTCGCGAGCGCCGACCTGGTTGCCGTCATGCGCGACGGGCAAGTCGTGCAATGCGCCGGGCCTGCCGAGTTGTATCGGCACCCGCTCAGCGTCGAGGTGGCGCGGCTGACCGGGGCGGCGATCTTCCTCGCGGGCACGGCCGGGGGCGGCCGGGTCATGACCGCCCTGGGCGCATTGGCGGTGCAGTCCGGGGCGCCGGCAGCGGGCGCGGTCCAAGTCATGCTGCGGCCGGAGCAGGTCCTGGCCGTGGGGCCGGGCGACGGGGTGCCTGCCCGCAAGTTGGCTGCGGCCTTCCGCGGCGACCACACGCTGACCACCGTGGACATCAACGGCGAGCAGCTTGATCTGCGCCTGCCCGCGCTGGGCGCCGATTGCGGAACGCTGCACCTGCGGGTGACCGGCCCTTGCATGGCGTATCCCGCTGCACACGCACAGGCGCCTTCCGTCAACTGAGGCACATCATCGCTTGACGCGCCGGCGTTGATAATAATAATGAGAGTCATTCGCAACTGGCGACCATGACGGGCGCCGGCGGGTGCTGGGAGTTTTGTCGTGCGGAATCGCATCGTTCTGGGCTGCGCCTTCTCGGCCTCGCTTCTCGCCGGTCCTGTGCAGGCCCAGCCAGCCTCAAACTCGCAAACCCTCCCGGAGGCCGCACCGTCCAGCCAGCAAAACCCGATCCCCGGTCCAGGCAGCAGCAGCAGCCCTGCCGGTTCAGGCCCCTCGCCGGGCGAGCCTGGCTTCGGCACCGGCCTGTTCAGCTCGTCCCGCAGCAACTTGCTGGGCGACATCTATGGGGTCCGCACCTTCCTGGGGAACTACGGCATCTCGCTGGGCCTGCAGGAAACCAGCGAGGTGTTCGGCAACCCCACCGGCGGCATCCGTCAGGGCGTCGCATACAACGGGCTGACGACGATGAGCCTTGGCCTGGACACCAGCAAGGCGTTCGGCTGGGAGGGCGGCATCTTCAACGTGAGCGCCTTCCAGATCCATGGGCGCAACATCAGCGCCGAGAACCTGCTGACGCTGCAGACCGCCAGCGGCATCGAGGCGCAGCGCGCCACCCGCCTGTGGGAGCTGTGGTATCAGCAGAGCTTCCTGGACGGTAAGCTGGACGTGAAGGTCGGGCAGCAGAGCCTGGACACCGAGTTCATCGGCAGCCAGTACTCCGGCCTGTTCATCAATACGATGATGGGCTGGCCGTTGATCCCCTCAGTGGACCTTTACGCCGGCGGCCCTGCGTATCCGTTGTCGTCCCCCGGCGTGCGCGTCCGCATCCAGCCAATCAACAATGTAACCGTGCTGGCCGGGGTGTTCGACGACAACCCCCCGGGCGGCCCGTTCTTCGACGACAGCCAGGTCCGCGGCGCCTCGCAGTCCGGCACGAAGTTCAACACCAGCACTGGCGCCTTGATCATTGGCGAGGTGCAGTATGCCATCAACTCGCCCGTTGTCGGACAGATGGACTACGGCACGGAGCGCCCCGGCCTGCCCGGCGTTTACAAGCTCGGGTTCTGGTATGACACCGGCAAGTTCTTCGACCAGCGCTTCGACGACCAGCGCGTTTCCCTCGCCGATCCCAATTCGAGCGGCAACCCGCGCACCCGCCGGCATAACTACAGCATCTACGGGACCTTCGACCAGATGGTCTGGCGTCCGGACCCCGACGGCCCGCGGTCGGTGGGCATCTTCGCCCGCCTGATGGGTGCCCCGGGCGACCGCAACCTGGCCAATTTCAGCGTCAACACGGGCGTGACGCTGAAGGCGCCGCTGCCGGGCCGGGACAACGACAGCTTCGGCATCGGCTTCGGCTTTGCCAAGATCAGCCCCAGCGCCATCCAGTTCGACCAGGCGAACAACCGGCTGAATGGCCCCTACCCCATCCGGTCGAGCGAGAGCTTCATCGAGGCGACTTACCAGTATCAGGTCGCCCCCTGGTGGGCCGTGCAGCCCGACTTCCAATACGTGTTCACGCCCGGCGGCGGCATCCCCAATCCGCTTGTCCCCGGCAAGCGCGTCGGCAACTCGGCCGTGCTCGGCCTGCGCACCAACATCGTCTTCTGATCCCATCCCGTGGAGCATCGTCCCATGCGTCGTCCCCGCCGAATCGGCGCCCTGCTGCTTGCCTTGGGAGTGGCCGCCGCCGGTCTCCTGGCCCCTGCCGGGAGCGCCCGCGCCCAGGAGGCCAAAGGCTTCCTGGAGGGCGTCAAGCGCCACACCCTGCTGACCTCGACGGTCACGCCTAGCGGCGACCAAAATCCCTATGCGGTGGTGGTCGCGCCGGTTTCGGCCGGCAAGATCCAGAAGGACGACGTGCTGGTCACCAACTTCAACAACAAGGGCAACCTGCAGGGCCTGGGCACTACCATCGTGGACTGGAACCCGTCCACCAAGCGGCTGAGCGTGTTCGCCACCATCCCAAGGCACCTGCCGCAGTGCCCCGGCGGCATCGGGTTGACCACGGCCTTGACCATGCTGAAGACCGGTTGGGTGATCGTCGGCAGCCTGCCCAGCCAGGACGGCACGACGACGACCAAGGGCGACGGCTGCCTGCTGGTGCTCGATCCCCAAGGAAACGTGGCGGGCACCCTGACCAGCCCGAACATCAACGGTCCCTGGGGCAACC
>CAXTDP010000600.1:0-3952 GCA_964242295.1 uncultured Acetobacteraceae bacterium
GGGTTCCGCCGGATGCGCCACGGGCGTCGCAGGCGGCCTGGCAGGCGTTCAAGTCCGCAGAGGCCGGGGCGGGGGAGATACCGTCGCTGCTGGTGATCGCCGAGGCGATGCGCGTGGCGGACCACCCGGAAGTTTCGATCCAAGCGTTGGAGGCGGTGCTGGAGCGGGCGCCGGACGACGCCGGCTATAAGCGGCAACTGGCCGACGCCCGCCGCGCCGCCGGCATCCAGGTGCGCCGGGTGCGGACGGAAGCGGAGGCCGACCCGCCGACCGCCTGCATCGAGTTCACGACGGCGCCGGTCCGACGCAGCGATTTCGTGCCCGCGGATTGGGTGCGGCTGCAGCCGGCGCAGCCCGGCGCCGCCGTGACGCGGGAAGGCGACGCCATCTGCATCGCCGGCCTGAGCCTGGGCGCCACCACGCAGGTCACGCTGCGGGCCGGGATGCCCGGCGAGGACGGCATCGTCCTGAACAAGGATGCGGTGCTGCAAGTGGTGATGCCGAACCGGCAGCCGCGCATCATCTTCGACAGCCGCCTGTTCCTGCTGCCGCGCGGCCAGGCGCCGCGGGTGAGCCTGACGACCGTGAACCTGGCCGCGGTCAAGCTGCGCGTGCTGCGCCTGGCCGAGCGCAACCTGGTGCCCTGGACCCGGGAGACGAGGCTGGGGGAGGCGGTCGAGCCGTATAACTTCAGCAGCCAGGAGGAGAACGGCAAGGTCGTATGGGAGGGCCGGGCCGACATCCCGAAGACCCAGGCGAACCAGGTCATACGCACCGCCCTGCCGCTGCCGGACGTGTTCACTGACGCCGGAGCCTACCTGGTGCAGGCGACGCCGGGGGATGGAACGTCGGACAGCTCGCAGGGGGCGGTGCAGGTGGTCATACGCACCGACCTGGCGCCGACGGTCTGGCGAGGGACGGACGGGCTGACGGTGCAGGTTCGCGGCTTTGGCGATGCGCTGCCGCGGGCGGGCGTGGCGCTCAGCCTGCTGGCGCGCAGCAACGACGTGCTGGCGGTGGCGACGACGGACGCCCAGGGGGTCGCGCGGTTCGCGGCGCCGTTGCTGCGCGGCACCGGGCCGCAAGCGCCCCAGGCCCTGCATGGCGTGCTGGGCGACGACTTCGTGGCGCTGGACCTGACGTCCGCCGCATTCGACCTGTCGGATCGCGGGGTGGAGGGGGCGCCGGACCCTGGCCCGCTGGATGCCTTTGCCTGGACCGACCGCGGCATCTACCGGCCCGGCGAGACCGTGCAGTTGATGGCGCTGCTGCGCGACGCCGCCGGTGAGCCTGCCGACGTGCCGGCGCATGTCCGGATCAAGCGGCCGAACGGGCAGACCTTCCTCGACACCGTGCCGCCCCGTGGGCCGGATGCGGCGATCCACCTGCCGGTGGCGCTGTCGTCCTCCGCCCCTGCCGGGACCTGGACGGTGGAGCTGCTGGCCGACCCGGCGCTGCCGCCGGTCGGCACCGCCAGCTTCCGCGTGGACGCCTTCGTGCCGGACCGGATGGCGGTGGAGGTTGCGCCGGCCGGGGACATCGTGCCGGGCCAGGCGTATCCGCTGCCGGTGACGGCGCGGTTCCTGTATGGCGCCCCGGCCGCGGGCCTGACGGGCAAGGCGACGATGCGGCTGGTGGCGGACGCGACCCCGCCTGCGGCCCTGGCGGGATACCAGATCGGCGTGGACGGCGAGGAGTTCGCGCCGGAAAGCGGGGATGTCGAGATGGCGGATACCGACGCCCAGGGCCGCTCGACCCTGCAGATCCTGGTCAAGAAGGCGCCAGACAGCACCCGGCCGGTGCGGGCGGAGGTGGACGTGTCGGTGGACGATCCTTCCGGGCGGGCCGCGCACGCGCATGCCAGCATCCCCCTGCGGGCGGCGGGCACGCTGATCGGGATCAAGCCGGGCTTCGACGGTTCGGTCGACGCGGATACCGAGGCCGGGTTCGACGTGGCGGCGGTGTCCCCGGCCGGGCAGCGGGTGGCGGTGCCGGCGCGGCTGCGCCTGGTGCGGGAGCGCCCGGATTGGCGCATGGTGATCCGGGGATCGCTGGCGCGCTACGAGACCGTTTACAAGGACGAGGTGATCGAGGCGTCGGACGTGACGGTCCCGGCCAGCGGCACGCTGCATTACGCCAAGCGCCTCCCGTTCGGGCGTTACCGGCTGGAGGTCGCGGAACGGGCTGGGCTGGCAATGAGCAGCGTGCGCTTCCGCTCCGGCTGGCTTGCGAGCACCAGCCCGGACACGCCGGACAAGGTGGACGTGTCCACGGACAGGCGCAGCTATCCCGGGGGCGGCTCGGCGCGGGTGCATGTGGTGTCGCCGTTCGCCGGGCATGCGACGGTGCTGATCGCGACCAACCGGGTGCATGACATGCGCCAGGTGGACATTGCGGCTGGCGGCACGGATTTGGACGTGCCGGTGGACGCGGCTTGGGGACCGGGGGCCTACGTCACGGTGCACGTGTTCCGTGGCGGTGATGGCAGCCGGCCGACGCGGGCCATCGGCTTGGCGTGGATTGGCATTGACCCGGCGGCGCGCACCTTGCCGCTGGCTATCGCCGCTCCGGACAAGACCCTGCCACGCGCCCGGGCCACGGTGCCGGTGACTACGGCGCCGGGAGCATGGGTGAGCGTTGCGGCGGTGGATGAGGGCATCCTGCGGCTGACCAGCTTCACGTCCCCCGATCCCGTGGCGCATTTCCTGGGGCGCCGCCGGCTTGGGCTGGACATACGCGATGATTGGGGGCGGCTGATCCCGCCGGCGGAGGGCGACGTGACGGTGCTGCGCCAGGGCGGCGACGAGGGCAACAGCGCCCTGCCGGAGATACCGCAGAAGATCGTGGCGCTGTTCACGCCGCCGGTGCAGGCCGGGGCGGACGGGGTGGCGCAGGTGTCGCTGGACCTGCCGGACTTCAACGGCCAGGTGCGGCTGATGGCGGTGGCTTGGCAGGGCAGCAAGATCGGCTCGGCCGCGGTGGACATGTATGTGCGCGACCCGCTGATCGCCGAGCCGCTGCTGCCGCGCTTCCTGGCGCCGGGGGACGAGGCGCGCATGGCGGTGCTGTTCAACAACCTGGACCTGCCGGCGGGGGAGGCGGCGGCGGCGATCTCGGTGGAGGGGCCGCTGGCGCTGGTGGGCGACGCGCGCCTGTCGGCGACTCTGGCGCCGGGCTCCCAGGCCGTGCGAACCGTGGTGATACGCGGCACGGGAGCCGGGCGCGGGGTGATCCACCTGGCCGTCACCGGGCCCGGCGGCTTTGCGCTGCAGCGGGAGGTGGCGATCCTGGTGCGGCCGGCGCGTCCGTTGCTGACGGTGGTGGCGGGCGGCCCCCTGGCGCCAGGGGCGGAGCTGCGGGTGGTGCCGGCGCTGGACCGCATGGTGCCGGGCACCGGGCGGGCGCAGGTCAGCTTCGGCGGGCCGGTGCGGTATGATCCTGCGGTGCTGGTGAAGGCGTTGGACGCCTATCCGCTGATGTGCCTGGAGCAGGCGAGCAGCAAGGGGCTTCCGTTGGCGGTGCTGCCGGATGCCTCGGGCGGGGCGGACCGGGTGCAGCGGTTGCAGGCGTCCATCGCCAGCGTGCTGGACCGGCAGCGGTATGACGGCGGGTTTGGCCTGTGGACCGCCAGCGACAAGGCGGAGGACTGGCTGTCGGCCTATGCGCTGGAGTTCCTGCTGCGCGCCCGGACTGCCGGGGCGACGGTGCCGGACAGCGCCATTGCCGACGCGCAGAAGTTCATGGCGGACGCGGTTGGGCAGGATGCGTCCTCGCCTGATGATCTGGCAGCGCAGGCTTACCGGCTTTATGTCCTGGCCTTGTCCGGCCAGCCGCGGGCGGGGGCGAACCGCGTCCTGGCGGAGAACCTGGCCAACCTGCCGACCCCGCTGGCCCGGGCGCAGTTGGGCGCAGCGCTGGCCCTGTCCAACGACAGGCCGCGGGCGGAGGCGGC
>CAXTDP010000601.1:0-3951 GCA_964242295.1 uncultured Acetobacteraceae bacterium
CGGGGTGGTACTTGCGCATCATCTTCCGGTACGCGGTCTTCACCGTGGCCATGTCGGGCGAGCTGCTGGCGTCCGTGCGGACCGGCCGGGACCGCTCCGCCCGCGGACGCCGCGACTGCGCCGGGGGCTGCATCCACGCCGGGGGCTGGCGCGGCAGTCGCCAAGGTGATCCCCCTGGCGCCTGACAGCCTCGGCGCAGAGGTGCTGGACCGGGCATCGGCCGGCTTGCAGAACGCCGGGGCGCAAGTGGTCACGGCCGTGCAGTCCATGAACGACCTGCCGCTGCTGTGGCGCTGGGTGGCGACCCAGGCCAATGACCCCATCGCCCGTGGACGCGTGCTCGACACCGCTTGGAAGCTGGCAGCCGTGGTGCTTGCCGGCCTGTTGGTGGAGTGGGCCGCCGTCCGCCTGCTGCGCCGCCTGCGGGCGACGTTGGAGGGTTGGGCGCCGGATCACGTCGAAGTCCCCATCGCGACCGAGGCACGCCCGGCCGAAAGCGGCCTGGCCGCGGCCGAAGCCGTTGAAACCGAACGGGCGGAGCTGCGGGACAAGCACCTGACCCGCACGCTCGGCACCCTGCAGCGGACGCCATACCTGCTGGCCCGCCTCGTGCTGGACCTGGTGCCCATCGCGGTGTTCGCGGCGGTGGCCGGGCTGCTGCGCGGCACCTCGCTGGGGGAGCCGGCGACGACCGGGCTGGTTATACGCGCCGTGGTGTCGGCCTATGTGCTGTGCCGCGTCACGCTGGTCGTCACCGGCTTCCTGGTGGCCCCGGCCGCCCCGCGGCTGCGGCTGCTGAACGTTACGGAAACCACGGCGGGGTTCCTGACCCGCTGGACCCGGCGCATCGCCGTCACCGCCATCGCGACCTACACGGTCACTGAGGTCGCGGTGATGTTCGGCCTCTACAACACCGCACGCGATGCGCTGCTCAAGCTGTTCGCGCTCGTGGTGCACGCGATGTTCGTCGTGGCGGTGCTGCAGGCACGGCGACCGGTGGCGGACCGCATCCGCGCCATCCATGTGAGCGGGGTCTGGTCTGCCCTGCTGCGCCGGGTAGCGGACGTGTGGCACCTGGTGGCGGTTTTCTACCTCGTGGCGCTGTGGCTGGTGTGGGCGGTCGAGCTGCGCAACGGCTACACGAGGCTGATCACGACCTTCCTCCTTACCTGCGTGGTGCTAATTGCCTCGCGGCTGTTGGCCATCGTGATGCTTGGCGGGTTGGACCGCGCGCTGCGCCCCTCGGCGGCGACGGCTGCGCGGCATCCGGGCCTGGCGGCACGGGTCAGCGCCTATTATCCGATGCTGCGCCTGGCAGCGATGTTGGTGCTGTGGGCGGCGACCGGCGTGGCGCTGCTGCAGGCGTGGGGCTTCAACCCGCTGACGTGGTTCAGCAAGGGCGACCTGGGCAGCCGCATCCTGTCCGCGGGCGTGCTGATCGCCACCACGGTCGTCGTCGCCATCCTGGTGTGGGAAGGCGCCAATGCCGGCATCGCGCAGCATTTGGCGAACCTGACCGAGGCGTCGCAGACGGCTCGCGCCGGGCGCCTGCGCACCCTGCTGCCGATGCTGCGGACGACGCTGCTGGTGTTGATCCTGCTGGTGGTGGTGCTGACGGTGCTGAGCGAGATCGGGGTGAACATCGCACCCCTGCTGGCCGGCGCGGGGGTGGTGGGCATCGCCGTCGGCTTCGGCTCGCAGAAGCTGGTGCAGGACCTGATCACCGGGCTGTTCCTGCTGCTGGAGAACGCGATGCAGGTCGGCGACGTGGTGACGCTGGGCGGGCTGACCGGCACGGTGGAGGCGCTGAGCATACGCACCATCCGCCTGCGTGCGATGGACGGGTCCATGCACATCATCCCGTTCAGCGCCGTCACCAGCGTCACCAACATGACGCGGGACTACTCCTATGCCGTGCTGGACATCAGCGTCGGGCTGAACGAGGAGCCGGAGCCGATCATCGAGGTCGTGCGCGAGCTGGCGGCCAAGATGCGGTCGGACCCGAAATGGGCGACGCTGATCCTGGAGGCGCTGGACGTGATGGGCGTGGACAAGTTCGTGGACCTGGCCTGGGTGCTGCGCGTGCGGATGAAGACGCAGGCGGCCAGCCGATGGTCGGTGACGCGCGAGTTGAACCGCCGGGTCAAGGAGCGGTTCGACGAGCTGGCGATCGAAAGCCCGGTCACGTCGCACCGTGCGCTGAGCGCCAGCCCACCGCCCGCGGCGCAGCCGGCGGCGCAACAGGAGCAGGCGGCATGACCTTGCAGGGTTTGACGGACGCGTTGCGCGGCACCGGGTTTGCCTTTGTCCAGGCGCCGGAGATGCGTGGGGTGCTGGAGGGGGCGGGGCTGCGGGACTGGGACGGCTTTGCCCGGACCTGGGACGACCTGGGGATGGACACCTACATGGCCGATGGAGGGCGCTACCGGAAGCGGCGCCACGCCGCATTCGCCGTGTCCGCGGCGGGCGTGCAGCGCAAGCCGCCGCAGCCGCATTACCAGAGCCGCGACTACAATGCGCTCAATGGCGGCATCGCCCGCTGGTTCGAGCCGGTGGTGCCCGAGGCCGCGGACGGCCCGGCGTTCCAGGCGATCCTGCGGGCCTGCCACGCGCTGTTCGACGGCCTGACGCCTGCGCCGCTGTGGCACGTGGAGGCGCACCAGTTCCGCATCGAGGCGCGTCCGGGCCAGGCCGGGCAGCCGACGCCGGAGGGCATGCACCAGGACGGGGTGGACTGGGTGCTGGTGCTGATGGTCGGCCGGGTGAACATCGCGTCGGGGACGACGAGCATACATGGGCTGGACCGGGCGCTGCTGGGCAGCTTCACGCTGGAGGCGCCGATGGATGCGGCGCTGGTGGACGACCACCGGGTGTTCCATGGGGTGACGCCGGTGCAGCCGGTGGACGCGAGCAAGCCGGCGCACCGGGACGTGCTGGTGTTGACGTTCCGGCGGGATTTGGTGGCGGGGTAGGCGGTTAGCCCGCGGACTCCGCCGGCCGCCGCCCGACCACCACCGGCACGTCCAGGTTCTGCGCCCCGCGCCGGACCAGCAGCCGCACCGAGTTGCCCGGCGGCGTGGCGGCGATGGCCTTGATCAGGCTGCGGGCGCTGTCCACTCGGTCGCCGTTCACGAACACCACGACGTCGCCGGGGCGCAGACCGGCCTTGGCCGCAGGTCCCGAGCGGTCAATGCCGGCGATGGCCACCCCGGCGACCCCGGCGCTCGTGGGCCGGGCGACGCCGCCCAGGCCGCCCTGCACGTCCTGCACCGACACGCCCAGCCATCCCCGGTCTATGCGCCCCTTGTCGCGCAGGTCGGCGACAATCCGTTGGGCGATCTCGCTCGGCACCGCGAAGCCGATGCCGACCGAGCCGCCGGTGGGCGAGACGATGGCGGTGTTCACCGCCACGACCTCGCCGTTCATGTTGAAGGTTGGGCCGCCGGAGTTGCCGGGGTTGATGGGCGCGTCAATCTGGAGGAAGTCGTCGAACGGCCCGGCGCCGATGTCGCGCCCGCGCGCCGAGATGATCCCCGCGGTGACGGAGGTGCCGACGCCGAACGGGTTGCCCGCCGCCAGTATCCAGTCGCCGACCTGCGCCGCGTTGCTGTCGCCCCAGGTGACGTAGGGCAGGGGCGTCGGGCTGCTGACGCGGATCACCGCGATGTCCGTCAGGTCGTCCGAGCCGATCAGCCGGGCCGGCAGCTCGGTCCCGTCCGAGAGGGCGACGGTGATCTTGTCGGCGCGCCCGACCACGTGGTTGTTGGTGACGATCAGGCCGCTGGCGTCAATGATGAAGCCCGAGCCTGCGCCCAGCACCTGCTCCCGCCGGTTGCGGAAGCGCTCGCGGAACTGGCGCTCGAACGGGGTGCCGCGCAGCTCCGGCGGCATGGCGGCGGGGGTCTCGGACGGCGCCTGGCTTTCGGTGACGGTGATGTTGACCACGGCCGG
>CAXTDP010000602.1:0-3951 GCA_964242295.1 uncultured Acetobacteraceae bacterium
CAGCCGCCGCCGCGTTGCCCTTTATGGGCGTTGTGGAGGCCAGCATCGGCAGCGACTCTGCTCGGACCAACCGTTCCAGCTACACCACGGAGAACGGGTTCGAGACTTCAGCACCTACAAGTCAGGCAGAGTCGCTGCTGGCGCAGCCCTACGTGCTGCCCGTCCAGCTGGGCGTGCGCGATAGCCTCCGGCTGCCGGCGGGCGCCGTGCCTTCATGGTCCGAACATCAACGAGCTGACGATGCCGGTGGAGGCCAGCCTGGCCTGAGCCATCAGCAAGCTCCGCTGGGCCGAGGGCGGCTTCCCAGGCGCTGCCGTGATCCAGGACTGGTTGCAGCATGACCCCACCTGGCTGCGCGTCGGCCTCCGCCCGGACGCCCGTGCACCGGCCGGCGCCGGGATTGCCATCGTGGCGGGGACCGGCACTGTGGCGGGCGGCGCCTTCCCCAGCAAGGTTCTCACCTAGCCTGGGAGCGTCGACTGCCATGAGCTACGTGCGGCGGGGCCTCGCCGCGCCAGCTACGCCCCTGCATCTGATGACCCGCGGCGCAGCGCAGCTAGCCGTGGCCGCTTTCATGCCCTTCGTCCCTGCCCGCACCCTCAAGTCCTGAACCGGAGCCTTCCCCATGTCAGACATCCGCTACACCAGGGACCACGAGTGGGTCCGGCTTGAGGACGGCGTAGTCACCGTTGGCATCACCGGGCACGCGCAGGAAGCGCTGGGCAACGTGACGTTCGTCGAACTGCCGCAGCCCGGCCGCGAGGTTCAGGCCGGCGAAGCCTGCGCCGTGGTCGAGAGCGTGAAGGTCGTGAGCGACGTCTACGCCCCCGTGTCCGGCCGCATCACCGAGGCCAACGCCGCCGTGGTGGATCAGCCGGCCCTGGTCAACAGCGCCGCCGCCGGCGCCGGCTGGTTCTTCCGCATGGAGTTGACCGACCACGCCGGCTTCGACGCCCTGATGGACGAGGCCACCTACAGCTCCTTCGTAGAAACGCTGTGATGGACGCGCACGCCTTCGACCTCCTGGCCGAGCTTATCGCGCTGGAAGGCGTGGATGGCTTCGCCGCCCGGCGCGTCGTCGCTGGGGAGCGGTGTCCGGCATGTGGAGCTCCCCGGGACGCCCCCTAGGCAACGCGGCGTAGGCCAGGGCGAGGCAGGGTATCCGATCAGGAGCATAGAGGATTGGAACCGGGATTACCCCGGTTCAGATCACCAGCTCCACCACAAACGGCCCCGGCCGGGCATTCGCCTGCGCGAACACGTCCGCGAACCCCTCCATCGTTGTGACCCGCGCCCCGTCCACGCCCATGCCCCGCGCCAGCGACACCCAGTCCAGGTCCGGGTTGCCCAGGTCCATCATGTCCATCGCCACCCGCCCCGGGTTGGCGCCGACGCCGCGATACTCCCCCAGCAGGATCGCATACTTGCGGTTGGACAGGATGACGGTCGTTACGTCCAGCCGCTCCCGCGCCTGGGTCCACAATCCCTGCAGGGTATACATCGCCGACCCGTCGGCCTGCAGAGTCACCACCCGGCGGCCTGGCGCTCCCACTGCCGCCCCGGTCGCCATCGGGATGCCGTCGCCGATGGCGCCGCCCGTCAACTGCAACCAGTCATGCGGCGCGGCGCCGTGGGTGTCCGGATACATGCAGCGGCCGACGGTGACGCTTTCGTCCACCACGACGGCCCCCTCCGGCAGCAGCGCCGCCAAGGCCTGGGCCACTGCTTCGGGGGAGACAGCACCGCGCGGCAGGTCAGGACGGGGCGGCGTGGCCGGCGGCTCGGCCGGGAGCGCGTTTAGGGCGTCGGCCAGGCGGCGCAGGGCGTCGGGACCGTCCTGCTCGGGCCGGGCCAGGACGTGGACCTCGCAGTCCCCAGGATACATGCGGCCGGGCTTGCCGGGATAGGCGAAGAAGCCGACCGGCGGCACAGCGCCCACCAGGATCAGGTGGCGCACGCCGGCCAGGGACGCGACGGCCTGGTCCACCGGGTAGGGCACGCGGGTGATCGGGGTGCGCCCGGCGCCGCGCTCGATCCGGTTGTTGCTGGTTTGCGCCATCATGCGTGCGCCGGTCGCGGCCAGGATGCCGGCGGCGGCGGCCAACGGTTCCGCCCGCAGCGCCAGGCCGGACAGGATCAGCATGGTCGGCTCGCCAGAGCGCAAGGCACGGACGGCGCCCTCGACCGCGTCCGGGGAGGCGATCGGCGTGGCCGGCGGGGGCAGCGGCGTGCCGACCACGCCACCGTCGTCCCAGCAGGTATCGGACGGCAGGATCAGCGTGGCGATGCCGCCGGGCGCGGAGCGTGCTGCCTGCACGGCGCTGGCGCAGTCCGCGCCTACGTCCGCCGACCGGGAGGCCGTACGGACCCAGGCCGACACGCCGCGGGCAAAGCCCTCGGTGTCCGCCGTCAACGGCGCGTCCAGCGGGCGGTGGTAGGTGGCCTGGTCGCCGACCAGGTTCACGATGGGGGAGCGTGCCCGGCGCGCGTTGTGCAGGTTGGCCAGCCCGTTTGCCAGGCCGGGACCGCAGTGCAGCAGGGTGGCCGCGGGACGGTCCTGCATCCGGGCGTAGCCATCGGCGGCACCGGTGACGACGCCCTCGAACAATCCCAGGACGCAGCGCATCCCGGGGATGCGGTCCAGGGCGGCGACGAAGTGCATCTCCGACGTGCCGGGGTTGCTGAAGCAGGTGTCCACCCCGCAGGCCAGCAGCGTGTGCACCAGGCTTTCCGCACCGTTCATTCCGTGTCCCCTCCGTCCAGTCCGGGGACGATGCCTCCTGCCCCGCCGCCTGGCAACGGCTTGCCCCCCGGCTTACCCCCTGGCTTGCCCCTGCACGCCGCGCGGCCTACCCATCGGGCAAACGAGAGGGGACGCACCGCCGACATGACCACCATCCTGTATCCCGAGGCCATGTATCCCGACGACGCCGAGGAGCGCCGCATCTTTGGCCCGGACGTGACCATCCTGCGCCGGGACACCAGGGTGCTGGCCGACCTGACGGACGCCGACTGCGCCGAAGTGGACGGGCTGATGCTGTTCCGCCAGTTCTGCACCGACGCCGACCTGGCGCGCTTTCCCCGGCTGCGCACCATCGTCCGCATGGGCGTCGGCTATGACCGGATAGACCGCGCCGCCGCCGCCGCCCGCGGCGTGACCGTGTGCAACGTCCCGGACTACGGCACGACCGAGGTGGCCGATCATGCGATGGCGCTGGTGCTGGCGCTGCGCCGCGGCATCGTCCTGCACCACGAATGGCAGCGGCACGACCCGCCGGAGCCTTGGCGCGGGGCGGACCATCCGCTGCTGCGCCGGGCCAGCACGCAGGGCTTCGGCATCGTCGGCATGGGCCGGATCGGCACGGCCGTGGCACTGCGGGCCAAGGCGTTCGGCTTCCGTGTCACGATCTACGACCCGCATCTGCCGAATGGGGCGGAGCTTGCGGTGGGGGTCGCCCGTGCGCCGACGCTGCACGACCTGATGCGGGTGTCGGACGTGCTGTCCATCCACACGCCGCTGACGCCATCGACCACCCGGCTGGTCGGCACGGCGGAGCTGGCGCGGCTGCCGCCCGGCGCCGTCGTGGTCAACACCGCCCGCGGCCCGGTGCTGGACGTGGACGCCCTGGCGGATGCCCTGCGCGAGGACCGCGTCGCTGGCGCCGGGCTGGACGTCCTGCCGGTGGAGCCGCCGGTCGCGCCGGTCCCGGAACTGTTGCGCGCCTACCGTGCGCGGGAACCCTGGGTGGAGGGGCGCCTCATCATCACTCCCCACTCCGCCTACCTGACGCCGGAGGCGCACTGGGACATACGCGTCAAGTCCGCCGAGACAATGCGCGCGGCGCTGCTGACCAACCATCCGCAAAACGTGATCCCGCCGGGGTCGTTCTAGGCGGGCTTAGCTCGACTTTGGCCTTTTCAGGCTGGGTAGCATGCGGCTTCGGTGAGGCT
>CAXTDP010000603.1:0-3923 GCA_964242295.1 uncultured Acetobacteraceae bacterium
TCGATCAGGTCTTGCCGCGAAGCGCTGTCCAGGAACCCAGGCCGGATCATGGGTCGGGTAGAATCCAACTCGGGCCCGCTTGGCAAGGGGACGGGGCCGGATTTTCAAAGAGTCGGAGTATACTTGGAAGTGGGGCTTTGTTGCACAAATCAGGTTGTGGACGTGCGGCGGTAGCTGGGCGGCGTTTCGCTGTAGGACAGCGCTTTTCGCTTGCGCGCGGCCAGGGCGGCCCGGGTGCGCTCGGAGATCATCCGACGCTCCTTCTCAACCAGGGCTGCGTAGACGTGCAGCATGAACGGGTCCACGTCGGCGCTCAACTCGGCCACTAGGAACGACACCTGCTGCGCCATAAGCTCGGCGATGAAGTGGACGTCACGGCTCAGCCGGTCGAGCTTGGCCACCAGCACCTGGCCGCGGTGGCGCCGGACGGCAGCCAGTGCCGCAGCAAGCTGGCGCCTACTACGGTCGAGGGCATCGGCCCCCTTCCCTGTCTCAACTTCCGTGAACGCCTTGACCACGTCCATGCCGTTCTGAGCCACGAACTGGGCGCGTCGCTCGCGTTGGGCATCCAGTCCTAGCCCGGACCTGGCGTTCGGTGCTGACGCGGTAGTAGGCGACGACGGGCTGCATGCGGCGGTCAGAATGGGTCCGTTCCGGAGTATGTGGCAAGATGCCAACACGGCCCTTTGGACCGCAAGCATTCTCGACGTTTTCCTCTACGAAATATATACGCGATATCGGCCCGTCTCGCGTGTTATTGCGGTGGCTTGGCGCTGCGCTGGCAAGCCTGCAGGCAAGCGTTACGTGCGCTTTTCCCAGTCAATGCGCTGTTCAGGCCGAGAGCTGACGGGTCCTCGTCATGTTTATGATCTTGGACCAGAAGCTCTTGGTAGGCGCAGTTGCGTTGTGTGGCCTGGTCAGGCGCGGTGCGGTCAGCTCGCACCGCCCTAGCTTCTGATGCGTGCTACACTCGCAGCTGCGGTGGCTACCTGGCTTCGCGCGCCTTGCATCCGGCCGGAGCAGCGCGGCAACCAGCAGCGGGGGCGAAGGTTGCTGCGCATATGCTGTCAGTAGCAGCACCGCACCCGCGGACAACAACATGGTTTTGACGGACATTGTTCCTGCCAAGCGTATCCGTATAGCGAAGTCGCGTTGCGTGCTGTCTACAGGTGGCCAGTTTGGGCTCGCTTCGGTGGCGAAGGGGATGACGAGTGCAAGGTTGTTTGGCCCCATGTCGGTCTATGCAGAGCATGCCCTAGATCCTACATCTGCTCCGAAAGCCATATCCCTGCTTGTTTCAAGACTGGACCAGAGATGAACGTTGCTGCCCAGCCTGGGGCAAGCCCGATGGTGCTGGCCTATGCGGCAGCCCAGGCGGCAGCGCCGGGCCACCTTGTGCTGTATCGGGTAGGCGAGTTCTACGAGGTGCTGCATGGGGACGCCGCAACCGTGTCCCGCCTGCTCGGCATCCAGCTGACGCGCCGGCCGCAGAAGAACGCAGCCGACATCCCGATGTGCGGCATACCCGCAGGATCGGCCGAAGCCACCATAGCCAGACTCCTCGCGGCAGGACGCAAGGTTGCTGTGTCCGAGCAGCCCACGGAGCCTGCCGGTCAGCGCTCGCTTCGGCTGCTGACGCCCGGCACCTCGGTGAGCGCCGACGTTCTCGCAGCCGACAAGCCGAACAACCTGGCCGTGGCCCACGCTGACGGCCATACGGTCGCCTTTGCCTGGATGGACCTGTCCACTGGAGAGGCCGGGACCAGCATGGTGTCTTTCAACGGGTGCGGCGCAGCCCTGGCGCGGATCACGCCTGCTGAAGTGCTGGTGTCCAGGTGGCCCGAGGGGTCGGACGCGCTTGCCGTGGCCATACGCGGTTCCGGGATGAGGTTCTCCGACCTGCCCCGAGACGGGCTGATCCAGGCCGAAGCGGATGCCGCCCTCGCCGAGGCTCACGGTGCTGGCCACCGCGATCTGCTGCGGGGCTTCTCCCCTCCTGAGCTGACCGCCTACGCCGCCCTTCTGGCCTACGTGCGCAAGGTCGTCGGGCACCTCCCGGCTGGCCTGGTCATTCCGCGTCGGACAGGCGCCGGCGACACCATGGAGATCGACGGTCCTACGTTGCGGGGCTTGGAGGTGCACACCTCCGCCTCCGGGCGGGACGGGTCGCTGCTGTCCGTCATGGACCGGACTGTGACTGCCCCTGGCGCGCGGCTTCTTGTGCGGCAGTTGTCCGCCCCGCTCACCGACCCGCGCACCATTGAGCGGCGGCTTGCGATGGTGCGCCGCTTCGTAGACGAGCCGAGCCTGCGTGCTGACTGCCGCGAGGCGCTCGGCGGCATGCCGGACGTCCTTCGCGCGTGTGGGCGCCTGTCTCTGGGCAAGGGCGGCCCGAGCGACCTTGCGGCGATCCGAGACGGGCTGGACCGCGCGGCCACGCTGGCCAGGCGGCTGGCCGCTTCCACTGACCTGCCGCACGGACTGCTTACGGCCGGACGCGACTTGTCCGCCGCGTCGGCACAAGATCTGGGCATCCTCGCCGCGACGCTGCGACGTGCGCTGGTGCCAAACCCGCCCCCGACCACGCGGGAGCCTGGCTTCATCGCGGACGGGTATGCCAAGCGGCTGGATGCCGCACGCACCGATCTCGCCCGCGCCAAGCAGGCCATCGAGGCGCTGCAGGCGCGCTACGTCCAGGACACGGGCGTCAAGGCGCTCAAGATCAGGACCAACCTCGTGGTCGGCTACCACGTCGAGGTGCCATCATCGAGCGCCAAGGCTCTCGCCGCCGGGTTCACGCTGCGCCAGGGGCTTGCCTCGTTCACCCGCTTCAGCGCGCCAGAACTGGACACCCTCGCAGCGGCGCTGGAGGACGCGTCTAGCCGGGCCAATGCCGCCGAGCAAGTCGCGTTTGCGGAGCTGTCGGCCGCTGTCCTGGCCCAGCGCGAGGTGCTGACCAGGGTCGCGCACACGGCGGCAGCCCTGGACTTGGTGTCCGGGCTGGCCCAGGCCGCGGCTGAGGGGCACTGGACCGAGCCGGAGCTGGCCAGCGACCCCGGGCTGGACATCCGGGCTGGCCGGCATCCGGTGGCGGAGGCGCTGCTGGAAGCGGAGGGCCGGGCCTTTGTTGCCAACGACTGCAGGATGGACGACACGGACCGGTTGTGGCTGCTGACCGGCCCCAACATGGCGGGTAAGTCCACCTTCCTGCGTCAGGTCGCGATCATCGTGCTCATGGCCCAGGTCGGCTCCTTCGTGCCGGCCGCCCATGCCCGAATCGGGGTCGTGGACAAGCTGTTCACCCGCATCGGCGCCTCGGACGACCTCGCGACCGGGCGGAGCACGTTCATGGTTGAGATGCTGGAGACCGCGGCCATCCTGAACCAGGCCACGAGCCGCTCGCTTGTCATCTTGGACGAGGTGGGCCGGGGCACCTCAACCCACGACGGGCTGGCCATAGCGCAGGCCACGCTTGAGCACCTGCACGGCGTCGTGGGCTGCCGGACGCTGTTCGCCACGCACTTCCACGAACTTGCGGTCGCGGCGGAAATGATGCCGGGTGCCACCTGCATGGCGATGGAGGCCAAGGCCGGGCGGCACGGGGACATCTTCACTTACCGGATCGGCCCAGGCCGCGCAGGCCGGTCGCACGGCTTGCGTGTGGCGGCCCTGGCCGGGATGCCTGCTTCCGTGCTTGCCAGGGCGGCTACCCTGCTAGCGGGTTACACAGAGGAGAACGGGATCAGCCCGTAAGCCAGGCCTGCGGCTCAAGCGTCCCCATTACGTTCAAGACGAAACCCTCAACTTTAGCAATTCTAAATGCTCCCGCCCGCCATGGGTTCACATGGCGATCTGGGCTGCGATGTCGGGGGGCGGTTTCGAGTCGATCAGAGTCTGCATGAGGGTTTGCCAGTCGGGGAAGA